>CALEQS010000284.1 GCA_937907975.1 uncultured Clostridia bacterium
GCTATTCGAAGTGCTTTTGCGTACAATAAATAAAGCCGATTGAATGGGGCTCGCGCCGTATGATGATCCCGGGTGAGATCATTGTGCGTGAAACGACCTGAATGATAAAATCAGTGCACCCGCCGCCGTGGGTGCGCCGCTGTTTCGAAGGAGACTTCTATGGCCCGGATCATTGAACTTACCGATATAACTGCCCCGGAGCTGGATGTATTTTCCCGGCTCACCGAGGCCCAGCTGCGCAATAAGCGGGAACCGGAAAAGGGGATCTTTATCGCCGAAAGCCCCAAGGTCATCCACTGTGCTCTGAACGCAGGGCTTGTTCCGCTGGCCCTGCTGATGGAGCGGCGGCATCTGACCGGGCAGGGAGCCGCCCTGATTGAGCAGTGCGGGGGCATCCCGGTCTACACTGGGGACAGCGCACTGCTGACCCAGCTCACCGGATTTACATTATCCCGGGGTATCCTCTGCGCCATGCGACGCCCCGCGCTGCTGAGTGCAGAGCAGGTGTGCACCGGAGCCAAGCGCATTGCGGTGCTGGAAAACATCGTAGATCCCACCAATATCGGTGCCATTTTCCGCTCCGCCGCCGCGCTGGGCATGGACGGCGTGCTCATCACGCCCTCCTGCGGCGACCCGCTCTACCGCCGCGCCGCCCGGGTCAGCATGGGCACTGTGTTCCAGATCCCCTGGGCCCGCATCGGGGCGCAGTCCGCCGACTGGCCCGCCGCCGGCATGGCTCAGCTGAAACACTGGGGCTTCAAGACCGCCGCTCTGGCCCTGACCGACCGCAGCGTCAGCATTGACGACCCCCAGCTGGCCCGGGAGGAAAAGCTGGCCCTGCTGCTGGGCACCGAGGGGGACGGACTCACCGATCACACCATTGCCGCCAGCGACTACACCGTCCGCATTCCCATGCTCCACGGCGTGGATTCCCTCAATGTGGCCGCCGCCAGTGCCGTGGCCTTCTGGGAACTGCGGGTGCGGTGAGCGCGCAGTTTAATCAGTTCTTTAGAATTTCTACCCATAAATGTCAAAACTTGTCCGCATCTCGGTGTTATGCTTTCTTTCAGAGAAAGAGAGGCGGCGCATATGCAGACAGAGCTTCAACCCATCCACCCCGTCCGAAAGCGCCGGCGCAAACGCAGAAGAAAAAATCCACTGCGCCTGATGATCCCTGTCCTGCTGGTGGTTCTGGCGGTTATCATTACCGCCGCGGTCTCACATGGAAAATCACAGGACTATCCGTGGATCCTGCGCCATTCCCACCTGGTCCATATGGAGCCGCAGTCCCCGCCGGAGATCCCGGACTGGGTCACGCAGGAGCTGATCCCCGTCAATCAATACTCCCGCCCCGGAACGCCCTTGGAACAGGTGAACGGCATCGTGGTGCACTATGTGGGCAACCCGGGCACCACGGCTCAGAATAACCGGGACTACTTTGCCTCGCTGGCCGAGACCGGCGAGACTTCTGCCAGCAGCCACTTTGTCATTGGACTGGACGGAGAGATCATTCAATGCGTACCGCTGGATGAGATCGCCTACTGCTCCAACGACCGCAATGATGACACCATCTCCATCGAGTGCTGCCACCCGAACAAGGATGGAAAATTTACGGATGCGACCTACAGCTCGCTGGTGCGGCTGACCGCCTATCTGGCCAATTATTACGGTCTGAAGGAAAAGGATATTATCCGGCATTACGACGTGACCGGCAAAGAATGCCCCATCTATTTTGTCAAGCACGAGGATGCCTGGGCGCAGTTCCGAAGCGATGTCTCCAACTACATAAAAGAAAATTACAAATAAGAAATACACGCATTTCAAAACAGGCGTATCGAGTTTTCCGACACGCCCAAGCCGCAGGCCGGTCAGGTCTGCGGCTTTTCTGCTGTCTTTGCCTTCAACAGTTTATTTTTCTTTCTTTTACAAATACTACAAATCAGTCAGAACTGCGGCTCGATCCAAACGCCGCGTCAGGGAGGAATTTTTATGAAAGCAACCGGCATTGTTCGCCGCATTGACGACCTGGGGCGGGTCGTCATTCCAAAGGAGATCCGCCGCACCATGCGCATCCGGGAAGGCAGTCCGCTGGAGATCTACACCGACCGGGACGGGGAGGTGATCTTCCGCAAATATTCCATGATGGACGGGATCAGCGATCTGGCGTCCTACCTGTGCGACGCGATCCACACCGTCACCGGCCAGTGTGTCATGGTGACAGACCGGGAAACCGTGCTGGCCGTGTCCGGCGCACCCCGGCGGGACTACTGTGACAAGGGCATCTCCCCTGAACTGGAACAGGTGATGTACACCCGGAGCATCTCCTGTCCCGCTCCGCAGGAACAGGTGCCGATCGTCACCGGCGCGGACGGCTTTACCGTCTCTGCCGCCGCCCCGATCCTCGCGCAGAGCGATGTGGCCGGGTGTGTTGTACTGGCGCGAAGCCCGGGCGGGGGTGCGGCCGGCGCATCCGAGCGCACGCTGATCTCCGCCGCGGCAGCATTTCTCGGGAAATATCTGGACGAATAAAAAACAGCCATGAGCCGGGGAACCGGCTCATGGCTGTTTTTACTTGATTTTTCTTGTGGAATAATTGTCCAGATGGGAGCCGCAGTGGCCAATGAGCAGTTTGCGCAGGGTGCTGTCATAGCAGAACCCGCAGGAATTTTGGACTGTTCGGCTGGCTCTGGCTGGTCTTGATGTGGGATTCAATGTCGATCTCCCGTCCGTCGTAGACATCCCGGTACTGCCTCATCAGGCTGTTATCCCGGCGGGTCATGGTGACCTCCCCCCCCCCGGGCCATGCGCAGATTTGACGCACGGCTGAACGCCTGATCCACTGCCGGCACCTCCGCTCCCAGAATGTCAGAAGCCGGGATCCGGCGGTGGCGGTAGACATCGCTGGGGTCCGCTGTGTCGGGGCGGTCGCTGTAATAAATGACGATGCTCACCTCGACGGAGCTGACGGTGTGCTGGCAGAAGCCAATCTCCGTGGTCCACTCCCGGGGCGCACAGCCGTTCCGGGACGACCAGGACTCGGTGATCTGACAGGCCCAGAAGTGCAGTTCATTCTCCTCAAAGTGGCGGGAACGCAGATATACAATGCCGTTTTCCGATGAGAAGCTGCCACCCATTTTCCACCGGGACCACACCTTCAGATCCTCCGGCAGCTGTTCCCCGCTGCGCCGCCACTTGGGCAGCATCCAGCCCCGTATTTTATATACCAGTGCCCAGAGCAGGTCGGTGTCCTGCTCCGATGTAATTTGAAATTTCCCTTTAAGAAACAGGGTCGAGCTCAGATCCAGCAAAATGCACTTCTCTTTTCTCTCTGTATGGATGCTTTCATTATAATATTGATCGGTTCCACTTGGCAAGTGCGGAAAAGAATTGCACTTTTCCCACCAGTGTGCTATCATGGAACACAACAATTTAATGGTTTAATGTATAGGCGGTCCGGCCGCCTGTCCACCGGAAAGTCGAGGAACCATCATGGAAGAAAAAACTGCCGCCAAGAAAGTAATGCTGTCCGGCATCCAGCCCAGCGGCGACCTGCATCTGGGCAATTATCTGGGTGCGATCAAGACCTGGGCCGCCCGGGCGGAGCAGTACGACTGCTACTACTTCATGGCCGATATGCACACCATCACCGTCCGCCAGACCCCCGCCGATCTGCGCCGCCGCACGCTGGAACAGCTGGCCATCTACATTGCCTGCGGTCTGGACCCCGAAAAGAACACGCTGTTCGTGCAGAGCCATGTGCCCGCCCACGCTCAGCTGGGCTGGGTGCTGGACTGCTATACCATGTTCGGCGAGCTGAGCCGCATGACCCAGTTCAAGGACAAATCTGCCAAGCACGCCGACAATATCAACGCCGGTCTTTTCACCTACCCCGCTCTGATGGCGGCGGACATTCTGCTCTATCAGCCGGACTACGTCCCTGTGGGCGAGGATCAGAAGCAGCACTGCGAGCTGACCCGCGACATTGCCAAGCGCTTCAACGGCATCTACGGCGATGTGTTCAAGATCCCCGAGCCCTTCATCCCCAAGGAGGGTGCCCGGGTCATGAGCCTGAACGCCCCGGACAGCAAGATGAGCAAGTCCATCCCTGAAGGCTGCGTCTTCCTGATGGAAAAGCCGGAGGACATCATGCGCAAGTTCAAGCGCGCCGTCACCGACAGCGACACGGAGAACTGCGTCCGCTTTGACCCGAAGGAAAAGCCCGGAGTCAGCAACCTCATCAATATCTATGCCGCCTGCACCGGCAAGACCCCCGCCGAGATCGAGGCGGAGTTTGCCGGACAGGGCTACGGCGCGTTCAAGCCCAAAGTGGGCGAAGCCGTGGTGGAGACTCTGCGGCCCATCCGGGAGGAAGCCACCCGGCTCATCGCCGACAAGGCCTATCTGCTGGACGTCTATAAAAAGGGCGCGGAGAAGGCCAGCTATGTGGCAAACAAGACGCTGCGTAAAGTCTACAAAAAGATCGGATTTTTGCAGCTCTGATTGAGAAAACTCTGTTTTCTCAATCAGAAGAGATCACAGATGAAACCGGCCTCGATTCGCTGCGCGAAAAGTCGGCCGCTTTCATCTGAGGAGTGTAAATTCCGAGGTACACGCCCTCGGAATTTACTTCATCTGACTCTATTGCGCCCGCTGCAGTGGGCGCAATTGAAAGATCAGACTTGTCAGAACCCCATCAGGAGCACAAGGGCGAGGACGATGAGCCAATCCTCGTCCTCGCTTTCGATGAACAGATAGACCAGCACAAGCAGGAGCAGAATATCGCCTTTGTCAAAGCGGTCCAGATGGAACATCTTCAGGATACCGTTCACATCCGGCACGCTGTTGAATAAACCGCCCAGCAGTCCGTTCCGACGCGGCGGCTGAGTCTCAGCCTGGCCTTGTTCCGGCGGCTCAGCAGGAACAAAATCCCCCCGGGGAATGTAGCGGTTATACATGGCCGTCCTCCCGGAACAGCGACATGGAGGAGCGGATCACCCGGGACAGCCGTGTGATCCGAATGGCCTTATCCACCTTTTCCCGGCTCTCCTGCCGCAGGAAGGGTTTCAGGGCGTTGAGCAGGGCCTGCTTCTCATCATTTCCCGCCCGATACTCCCGCACCAGCGGCAGAATGCGCTCCAGCATTCCGCTGTCCAGCCCGCCCAGCAGGCTTCCAAGGTCCGCGAGATCCGGGCTGCTCCGCTCCGGGGTGCTGTCGGGCGGTGCATCGCCGTTCTCCGGCTGTTTGGTCCCACCGCTCAGGCTGCTGGCAATGGCGGAGATCTGCTCCATGGTCTCCGGTGAGGAGAGGATGGCATTCAGTTTTTCCTCAAAATCGCTCACAGCGCTCCCCTCCTCCCGTACGATCGGTTATTTCCCCAGCTTTTTCTGAAGCTGCTCCATCAGCTCTGCCCCCTCCGGGCTGGCTCCCAGCGCACGCATCATCTGCTCCAGCTGGGCGGTATTGCCGCTCTGGGCACTGCGCGCCGCACGCTGGAGCTGCCCGCCGCTCTGGGCATTGAGCACAGCTGCCAGCTGGCGTACCTCCGGCGAGGAGAGCACCTGACGCAGCTTTTCTTTGTCCTTCATCAGCGCTTCGGCGCCGGGAAGACCGCTCTGCTTTTCTGCCATAGATCAGACCGCCTTTCCTGATTTCACTCTCAGTATATGCACGCTCCGGCCCTGTGTGACCGGCGGCGTGAACGGAGATATGATATGAAGATCCTCGTCTTTTCCGATTCCCACGGTGACCGGGAATCCATGATCCTGGCCGCTGAGCAGGAACGGCCCGGTGCCATCTTTCACCTGGGTGACTGCTGGCGGGATGCCGAAGAGCTGACCTATGCCTTCCCGGACACGCCGCTCTATCAGGTGGTCGGCAACTGCGACTGGAGCATGGCCGACTACCCCACAGAAAAAAAGGTCACGCTGGACGGCGTCTGCTTTTTGCTCTGCCACGGCCACACATTTGGCGTGAAAAGCGGCTACTCCGGCGCAGTCAGCCATGCCATCCGCGAACAGGCCGATGTGCTGTTGTGCGGCCACACCCACATTCCATACTATGACGACTTTGGCTCGCTCCAGCTGCTCAACCCGGGCAGCATCGGCTACGGCCATACCTACGGCGTCATCACCACCCAGCGCGGCACTGCGGTCTGCTGCGTCAGAACATTTGAATAACAGGAGGAACCGCTATGCTGCTGACCATTGATGTGGGCAACACCAACATTGAATTCGGTCTCTATGATCTCACAAAAAATAACCTGCTGGGCACCTTCCGCCTCATGACGAAGGGCAGCCAGACCTCCGATGAGATCGGACTCACGCTCTGCGACTATCTGAACCGCTTCGGCTGGCGGCCGGAGCAGATCGAAGATGTCATCATTGCCAGTGTGGTGCCCGGCATCATGTACTCGCTGAAAAACGCCATGGTGAAGTATCTGGGCCGCAGACCGCTGGTCATCAACGAGGATGTGTTTGCCGAGCTGGGCTATCTGGGTGGCGCCACGACCAACGAGCACGGCGCAGACCGGAGCGTGGCCTGCATGGCTGCTGTGGAGAAGTACGGCGCACCGCTTCTGGTGCTGGACTTCGGCACCGCCACCACGGTGGACGCGGTGGACGCCGGCGGCGTCTATGTGGGCGGCAGCATCTGCCCCGGTGTCCGGGTCAGCATGGACGCGCTGGCCCAGAACGCCGCCATGCTCCCCCATGTGGAGCTGAATCTGCCTGACAAAATGCTGGGCTATGACACCATCTCCCAGATCCAGGCGGGCATCGTAGGCGGCTATGTGGGCAGCATGGAGTATCTGATCCGCCGCACCAAGGCGGAGATGGCCGAACCGGACGCCCAGATCAAGGTGATCGCCACCGGCGGACTGGCCCGCATGATCGCCGACCACACCGACACCATCGACCTGGTGGACAGTGAGCTTATTCTGGAGGGCCTGGTCAGCATTTATCAGAAGCACAAGGCCGCACAGCAGTAACCGCAAGACGGCTTCGACAAAACGGGCAGAACCTGTATGGTTCTGCCCGCGCTTTTTTGTCCCTTTTGACCTTGACTTTTTTCGCCAAACGGGTTAAAATAACCCCGGAATTTAGATACAAGGAGAGGTGAGATCATG
>CALEQS010000285.1 GCA_937907975.1 uncultured Clostridia bacterium
AGTTGTAGAGGCGGGTGTTTTAAGATCCTTCGCTTCGCTCAGGAGGACAATAGAACGAGGTCTTTTCAGGTTTAGGTCTTGGCTCACTCCCAAAGGGGGAGCCAGGTTTTAGTGCCCAGCAAACCTGCAAACCCCAAAATCCCCCTCAAATCCGCCCCGCAACCGGCGGTTGACAGATTGAAACGCCGGGTTGGTTCTCAAAACCCGGCGTTTTTGCTAGAATCAGGCCACAGAAAGGAAGTGAGCGCTATGACCATCGGTCAACGGATCGCAGAGCTGAGAAAGCGCGCGGGACTGTCTCAGGAGGCACTGGGCGAGGAGCTGGGGGTGTCCCGGCAGGCCATTTCCAAGTGGGAGTCGGACGCCGCACTGCCCGATGTGGACAAGCTGATCGGCCTTGCCCGGAAGTTCAATGTGACAGTGGGCTGGCTGCTGGGCGTGGAGGAGCTGCCCGCCCCGGCTCAGCCGCAGGAGAACAGCGGGACGGGCGCACAGACCACCGAAGTGTTGGAGCAGTACCTTGCGAAGCTGTCCCAGCCGCAGAAACTGCCCCCGAAGTGGAAAAAGCAGCTGATCGTAGTGCTCTTCGCCGTCGCGGCCTGCCTTGTGTTTCTAATCGTCCGGGTGGTGAACCTGCAGGGCGAGCTGAGCGGCGTGCGGAGCACGGTCAACAATCTGTCCAACCAGCTGAGTTATGTGCAGAACTCGGTGGTCAATATTGATACTAACATTACCGAGCGGGTCCAGACTGCGCTCAATGAGGAGTACGGCCTGCTGACCTACTACGATCTGAAGCTGGTCGATGTGGACTATCAGGCGAACACGGCCCGGCTCCTGTTCACCGGCGTTCTGCGGGAGACTCCCGCTGACCCGGATGCGCTGAGCTTTTATCTGCTGCAGGGGAACGGGACCTGCGTCTATGCCGACGAGCAGAGCTGGGATGCCGCCAGCGGCACCTATACCGGAACGATCACCGCGCCGCTGGAGAACGGACTGAGCTACTATTTCAGCACCGGGGACAAGCGCACCAGCCTGAACACCTATTCCTTCGCTGATCTGGAGTCGTGCACCAAGATCAGTCTGGACGTCAACCTGAACTTTGGCTTTACAACGGTGGCCGGAACGGCCAGAAGCGCGAACGGTTTCGTCTCAGTGATGACCAATTCCGATATGATCGGCTGGGCTATGGATGAGCAGTGGAGCGACTGGGTGCCCCGGGATGTCACGGAGCAGAGGGCGTGGATCGTCATGTCCGGCCCGGACGGGGATGAACTCTCCCGGCAGGAGCTGACGCTGGAACGCACCGACGGGAATGACGAGGTCACGGCAGATGGTCTTGCCTGCAACGAGTACACCTGGGAGACGCCCCAGGCCGACATCAGCATGGACGGCATTACCGAGGGGACTACGATCTGGGCAGAGGCGGAGATGGCCTTTGACAATGGCCAGACCAGCCGGGCTCAGAGCAGCAGCGGCTACCGCTGGACCGGCTCCGACTGGGAGAGCGTGTTCTATAATGACACGACCCAGCAGTATCAGCGCTGAGCCAATCAGAATTATACCACCGCCCCGGCGCACGAAAATGCGCCGGGGCGGTGCTGCTTGCCGAAGGCAGAAAGAGTCATTATAATGAAGGGAAGATATTCAGGCAGAACGGAGGGACAGGCATGATCTATGTGACGGGTGACACCCATGGCCTGCAGAGAAAGTGGACGGAACAGATCGAGCCGGTGCTCTGCTCCGGCGACACGGTGATCGTGTGCGGCGACTTCGGTGTGGGGTTCTGGGGCGGATGCTGTCCGTCGGACGAAGGCTTTCTGGACCGCATGGCCGCGCAGGACTATACTGTCCTGTTCGTGGACGGCAACCATGAGAATTTCACCCGGCTGGAGCAGTACCCAATTGAGCAGTGGCAGGGCGGACGCATCCACAGAGTGCGCCCCAACCTCATCCATCTGATGCGCGGGGAGGTGTACTGCATTGGCGGCGGTACGCTGTTCGCCTTTGGCGGCGGGTACTCCCTTGACAGGTGTCTGCGGCAGGAGGGAGTTTCCTGGTGGCCGCAGGAGATGCCATCGGAGGAGGAGTATGCAAACGCGGAGCGGAATCTCAGTGCGGCCGGCTGGCAGGTCGATCATATCATCACCCATACCCTTCCGGCGGAGTCTGCGGCCTATCTGGCCTCCATGCACCGCCGCACCATCAAGGCCGCCGTGCCAGAGGAATGGCCGCTGAACGCCTTCCTTGACGGCATCCAGAGCCGCACGGAATATCGGCATTGGTATTGCGGCCACTTCCATGTGGACAACGAGCTGTGGCGCGCTCAGACCGTGCTGTTCAACACGGGGCGGGAGCTGGAGAGCGGAAGGATCGTCCGCCAGTGGGAGCCCTACGAGGGGTAAAAACAGAACACAGAAAAACGGACGCCCATGCGGACGTCCGTTTTTGTTTGTGTGTTCCAAAGAGAAAATGAAAGGTAAGGAAAAAGAAGGTATAGCAGAAAATCAGGGCATAAAGGGATGATCCGGGATCGGATAAGTGATGCTGTACTCGCCCTCGGCGAAGGGGACGCAGTAGGAGGTGTGCTCCCGGTCGAAGGTCTTGTAGGGGGAGGGCCAGGGGCAGGCGTTCTGGGGAGTCTGCACCGGGCTGTAGGAGGCATAGAACAGACGCATGGGTGCCCAGGGCGCGCCGGGCAGAGAGCCGTCATCAGCGGGCTCGGGCTGGGGACGGGGCATAGGGGGCTGAGTCATGCGCTCATAGGACACCTGAGCCCAGTTGTCCTTGTCCATGGCTCCGCCGTAGTCATTGCAGACGTGCTGGGACAGAATGTACCACTCGCCGTCCTCCTTGACGAAGTCGTTGCCGTAGCGCTCCCAGATCCAGATGCCTTCCTTCTTCTGGTCGGGGTTCAGGGTGGAGAAGATGACGCCGGGGGTGTACCAGCTGCCGCGGGCGGACATACCGTCGTCGGCCACCTCGATGATGGAGGAGCCCAGCATATGCACGGCGCACTCCATCAGGGTGCGGGGCTCCTTGCCCTCGACCTCAGGATAGACCTTCAGCAGGCGGCGATAGTAATAATGGGCGTTCTGTGCCAGGCCGCCGGCCCAGCCCTTGTATACGTCGGCGCGGCAGTTCATGCCGCCGAAGTTGTGGGACCAGAAGAAGTCGTCGCGCTTGGGCGCCCACATGGTGTCCAGTTCTTCCTCCGTCAGACCGGCGGCGTGCATGATGGCGTGCTTGGACTGCTGGTTCTCCACTTCGATGCAGGCTTCTGCCACATCGATCATGTGGGAAAAGGTCATATTCTTTTTGTTCATTGCAAAACGCCTCCTTCAAGCCTGATATTTGGGATTGCCCTCGGGTCCGCAGCCCAGCTCGGGACGATAGGTCTCATAGGGCTCGGGGATCGCGGGGTAGGGATAGTAGTTGTAGCGGGTGATGTAAGCCTCCATGGGCAGGGTGGGCTTGCCGAACTCCACGGCGACAGGGTTCTCCTCGTCGGGCAGGTCAACGGGCTGATCGCCGTAGAGCTGACCGGCCTCGACCTGCAGGTCGGTGCCGATGAAGTAGTGCCAGATCTTCCAGCCGTCGGCTTCCTTCACCAGGTCGGCGTTGCCCTTTTCGCAGATCCACAGGGGGGTGAGCTCGCCGTTCACCATGCGGGTCTCGTAGGAGGCGTTGTACCACTGGCACAGGATGGTCTTGCCGTCCTCGGCCTCCTCCACACGGATGGTGGCCACGGGGTGGCAGTTCATCGTGCCCTTGGCGCCGAAGGGGTTGTTGTCCACATAGTAGCGGCGGATCTCATCCATGCCGGTGTAATAGCCCCAGTTCTTGCCGTAGGAAGCGGTCTTGGCGTTCTCCGGCTCCTTGACCCACAGGGTGTCCAGAGCGGTTTCACGCTGGTTGCCGGCCATGTAATACATATTGCGGAACAGGACAGTCTTGGCTTCTTCCTTGTCCCAGACGCGCTGAATGCGTTCTTCCTCAGTGAAGTGTTTCATTGCATGGGCCTCCTTTCAGTTCATACCGTAGCTGAAGGTCTCAGCAAAGGTGTTGTAGGGTTCAGGCATCTTCGGGGGAGCGGTGTACTCGCGCTCGGGGGAGTAGACCTCGTAAAGATTGGCGGCCACGGTGGGGACGGGCAGCTTCAGGTCGGCCAGAGAGGCAAACTCCGGCATGACGGGCAGCTCCGTCTTGGCCACCCAGTTGCTGGCCACGGGGGCGGACAGCTCGGTGAACTCCTGCAGGTGCCAGATCTTCCACTCGTCGTCTTCCAGCACGAAATCAGCGGCGACATAGCCCCAGTTCCAGGTGGACAGCGGGCCGTTGGGGGTGATGGCGTTGTTGGCGCCCATGACCTGCCACAGGCCCTTGGCAGTCTTGCCGTCGGCGGCGACCTCAACGATGGGGGTGGTCAGCGGGCGGGGGAAGTGCTCGCCGGCGCCGAATGCCTCCTCGTCGGTCTTGTCACCCAGCTGCTTGGGGAACACCTTCTTGAGCAGCTTGGCGGTCTCGCCAATCTGATCGCTGATGGCCTGATAGTAGCCGCGGATGGCGTCCAGACCGACGTACCAGCCGTCGTTCTTTGCCAGCGTGGGCTGCTCAGCCTGCTTGCTCCAGAAACGGTCGACCAGGTCGGCCTGCTTGCAGATCATCGTCAGCAGGGCGTATTTGCCCATGACGTTCTGGATCTCGCGCTGGTCGATAAAACGCTCCGCCAGCTGCTGAGGGGAATACTGTGCTTTCACCATGGATATGGCTCCTTTCCGTTTGTGGTCTTATGTTGGTTGAAATTGTGAATTGCGTTTTGGGGTTCGTGTTTGAACAATTGCATTATAAAATCGAAGCAAACGAAAAGTAAAATAGCCGTTTGGAATGTGGATATGTTCCAAACGTAATTACCTGCCCCGGGACGGCGGAATGGGGCTCTTATACCATATTTTATACTATAAAGACCCGGATCTGCGTCCGTATTCCGTTTGGGAATGCGGGCATAACGAAACGCAATTTTACATCTGAGGGGCAAAAACCTATACTAAACTCACCGAAAACAAACGGACAAAACCGCCCGTTCTGTGCAAAACAGACAACAACGCGCCGCATCCGCCCGCTGACCGGCCGACGGCGCACACCATCAGGAGGGAAACAAAATGAGTAACGAAAAGCGTTGTATTATTGACCTGAGAGAGATGGGCGACCGCTACGGTCTGGAACTTGTGGACGTTGTCAAGGACGGCAAGGTCATCATGCGCGACCACGCCTGGGACCAGCCCTCGCTGCAGAAGGCGGTTGCCGAGTGCAAGCAGCGTGCCAAGGATGCCGACATTGTCGAGCTGCGCGGCCACGTTCCCAACTGGGCGCTGTCCGCCATGGCCTACGCGGTGCTGCCCGCGGTATGCTACTTCGAGATCGGCCCCGGCGGTATGTACCATGTGACCAGCACGCCCTTCCCCATTGACGCTGCCGAGCCCACCTGCGGAATGTTCTTCGAGGTGAAGGAGATCGGCGAGAAGGTCTTTGTCAAGGCCCTCACCGATAACCCCCACGCCGATGCCCACGGCTTCGACATGAACAAGTTCGATCAGATCATCATGCCACCCATCCCGGCAGGCAGGGACGTGTTCCTGAGCGGCGAGACCGTGAACCCCGTGGCGGTGTCCATGGTCCTGACCTATGCGAACATCGCCCGCAGCGTCTACATCCGCTTCCACGCCGAGCCGAACTACTACTGCTCCGTGACGCACACGCCTGAGATCGCCATCGGCGACGCCGTAAAGGCAGAATAAAAGCATCCGTTCGATACAGGGTCTGCCCACAGGCGGAGAAAGAAGGGGACAGAAGTGGAACAAGAGGTTGTTTTAGAGGTCAAGAACCTGAAAACCTATTTCTATAACTACGATCGGGAGCTGCGCGCGGTGGATGATCTTTCTTATAAGGTGCATCGCGGCGAGTGCGTGGCCATCATCGGCGAGTCCGGCTCCGGCAAGACGGTCAGCGCATTGTCCATCCTGCGGCTGGTCTCGTACCCACCCGGACTCATCATGGGCGGTCAGATCATGTTCAAGGGTAAGGATCTGCTCCAGATGAGCGATGAGGAGTATCGCCAGATCCGCGGCTCCGACATCAGCATGATCTTTCAGGAGCCCTCAGCGGCCCTGAACCCGGTGGCCAGCATCGGCGCGCAGATCACGGAGAACATCATGCTCCACAGCAACATGAAGAAAGAGGACGCGTGGAAGCGGGCGGTCGAGCTGCTGACCGAGGTCGGCATCCCCAACGCCGAGGAGCGGGTCAAGCAGTACCCCTTCGAGTTCTCCGGCGGCATGCAGCAGCGCGCCATGATCGCCATGGCCATGAGCTGCAACCCGGAGGTGCTGATCGCCGACGAGCCCACCACCGCGCTGGACGTCACCGTACAGGCGCAGGTGCTGGAGCAGCTGAATAAGCTGCGCCGGGATCACAATATGGCGCTCATCATCATCACCCACAACCTGGGCGTCGTCGCCCGGTACGCCGACAGCGTGAAGATCATGTACGGCGGCAAGATCGTGGAGGATGGCAGCGTGATGGACGTGTTCCGCAACCCGTCCCATCCCTATACGCTGGGCCTCATCCGGGCGGTGCCCCGGCTGGACCTGCCCCGCAGCCACGGACTGCATACCATTGAGGGCGAGCCGCCCGATATGTCCAAGATCGGCCCCAACTGCTGCGCGTTCCATCTGCGTTGTAAGTACGCCGACGAGAAATGCGCCACCTGCCGGCCGGAGCTGGAGCAGGTGGGCGAAGGCCATTACTGCGCCTGCTTCCACAGGGATCTACTGGATGAGGAGCGAGAGGAGGTGCTGCACT
>CALEQS010000286.1 GCA_937907975.1 uncultured Clostridia bacterium
TCAAAAATTCGTTGGGGAGAAAACAGGAGAGAAAGCAAAAAATATTCGATTTTGGGATTTTCGGTGTTGAGAAGCATCAAGGAGAAACAGGGGGACGAAAATCACAGGTCCTGCCGAAATTTCGAGTCCGGTCCCTTCAGCCACTTGGGTACATCTCCATATCGAATTGTATTGTTATGCTTTGATAAGCTAATCTATTATGCCACATCGCTGCGAAAAAGGCAAGGAATATTTTGTTCTGCGAGCCCTTGAGATGTGTGCGGTTCTGTGCTACACTTTGTCCGTATCTGAACCGGTCGGCTGACTGGATAATTAGGAGGAGACAAAAATGGAATTTGAACTGCTGAGCTGCCCCGAATGCGGCGAACCGCTGCTGGAGGATCTCCGGGACTATGCGAACGATTCCAGAGAATATGAAGGCCAGTTCGGCCATGTGTGCGAGTGGCACTTCCGGGATGTGGAGATGGAGTGTCCCGGCTGTGGCTGCAGTCTGCTGCTCAACGGCAGCATCATTGACGACGGCGGCACCGAGGAGCAGGATATTGAAGTGACAACAAATCAGGATTGATTTAAAAGGAAAAGAGCGGGGAGCAGCTTAGGTCTGCTCCTCGCTCTTCTTTTGTTCCGCCTCTTCCTGCGCGATCTCCTTCAGCAGCTTTTGGTCAGCCTTGGAGCTCAGGTCGAGTTTGGCATACATATCAGGCCGCCGGTCACGGGTGCGGATGATGGACTGCTTATGCCGCCATTTCTCCACGTTGGCATGATGGCCGGACAGCAGGATGGGAGGCACCCGCCGGTCATGCCAGACCTCGGGACGGGAATACTGGGGGAACTCCAGCAGACCGTCCCAATGGCTCTCGTTTTCGTAGCACTCCGGGTCAGAGAGCACACCGGGCACCAGCCGGCACACGGCATCCGCTACAGCCATAGCAGGGATCTCGCCACCGGTGAGCACGAAATCGCCCAGGGAGATCTCCTCGTCTACACACTCCTCGATGAAGCGCTCGTCGATGCCCTCATAGTGGCCGCAGACCAGGATCAGCCGATCATAATCATCCCGCAGACGGACGGCGTCGGACTGCTTGAATGTCTTGCCGCAGGGGGACATATAGATGGTGCGTACCCGCTCATCCTCGGACACGCCCTCCATAATGTGGGCCCAGCAGCGATAGAGCGGATCTGCCTGCATGACGGCCCCGTGGCCGCCGCCATAGGGGTAATCATCCACCTGATTCTGCTTGTTGGTGGTATAGTCCCGGATCTGGTGGCACTCTACACGAATGTAGCCCCGCTCCTGACCACGGCCCAGAATGGATTCGCAGAGCATATCGCCCACCACGTCGGGGAAGAGGGTCATAATGTCGATCCACATCATTGCCCCATACCCTCCAGCACATGGAAGGAGATGAAGCCCTCCGCCTCGTTGATCTCCTTTACAAAGTCGGGAACATCCGGGATGAGGTAAGTCTTTCCGCCGCCCTTGACCTCGTAGAGGTCCTGCGCAGGGTAAGACAGCACGTCAGACACTTTGCCGAACACTTCGCCATTGTCCGCATCCCGGGCTTCCAGACCGATGAGGTCGGCCACAAAATGCTCACCGGGCTTATTTTTTATGTCGGCGCGGCGCACTTCGATGATCTTATTTTTATAGGGAAGTGCGCTGTCCATGTCAGTCACGTCCTCCAGCGTCAGCAGAGCATTCTGCTGGTGCACCCGGACGGAGACCACTCGGACCGGCTGACCGGAAATATAGATGATTTTAAACTGCTTCAGGAAGTCCACCCGGTCGCTCCAGGGCTGAACCTTCAGCTCGCCGCGGATACCGAACGTATTGATGATCTTGCCTGCTTCCAGAAATTCTTTCTTCAACTGGATCGCTCCCTTCAAAATTGGAAAAGAACACGGGGTAAAGGAAAACCGGGGTGCCGAACGGCATCCCGGTATCATTCCTCAGTCGACGATATCGACGGTGACTCTGGTGTTCAGACGCTGGGCATAGGAGCGCACAACAGCGCGGATCTCCTTTGCAATGCGGCCCTGGCGGCCGATCACTTTGCCCATATCCTCGGGAGCCACCCGCAGTTCCAGGACAAGCTCGCCATCGCAGTCCACCTCTTTGACATCCACCTGATCGGGATGGTCAACGAGGTTTTGCGCGATATAGGTCAGAAGTTCTTTCATAACGTGTCGAGCCTCGATTTCTTACAGAACGCCGGCTTTTTTCAGCAGACCCTTCACAGTCTCGGTGGGCTGAGCGCCAGTCTTGATCCAAGCCTGAGCGCGCTCGGCGTCGACCTTGATCTCAGCGGGCTCGGTCAGGGGATTGTAAGTGCCGATCTCCTCAATGAAGCGGCCGTCACGGGGATAACGAGAATCCGCCACAACGATACGATAGAAAGGAGCCTTCTTGGCGCCCATACGGCGCAGTCTGATTTTAACCATGTATCATTCACCTCCAA
>CALEQS010000287.1 GCA_937907975.1 uncultured Clostridia bacterium
CCCGCCGACAGGAATCAGCATAAGCAGACAGAAGAATAAAACGATGCCGCCGATGATCTTCAGCGCCAGCATATTTTCACGCTCCTTTTACGTCGGCCCGTCCTCGGGCTGCGGCTCCTGCTCCTCCTTCAGCTTCTGGATCGCAGCCTGCATATCCATCGTGATCTGGCCGTCCTCCGGGTCAGCATCCGGAAGCTCCGGCAGTTCATCCAGCGTTTTCAAACCGAACGAGCGCAGAAAACTCTGTGTCGTCCGGTAGAGGATCGGCCGGCCAGGCACCGCAAGGCGGCCGCACTCCTCGATCAGCCCCCGGTCATTGAGCAGGCCGATGGTATAGGATGAGTCCACGCCGCGGATCTGCTCCACATAGGCTTTTGTAGTGGGTTGGAAATAGGCGATGACTGCCAGCGACTCCAACGCGGCCTGAGAAAGCTGCGGCGGTCTGCGGGTCTCCATGGCCCGCCGGACCCGGTCTGCGTATTCCGGCGCGGAGGCCAGCTGAACGCAGTTGTCGATCCGAAGCAGCCGAATGCCCCGGCGCTCATAGCTGTAAAAATCTGCAAGGTGGTCGATCACCGGCCTCAGCGTGTCCTGATCCAGTTCCAGCGCAAGCGCAAGCCGCTCCAGCGGCATCGGCTCGCCAGACGCAAATAGTATCGCCTCTACGGCAGATTCTATGTCTTTTAATTCCATAATTTAAAATTCAGCCCGCTTCCGTCATGTCAATAGGTATCGGTGAGTTCCGTCAGGTCGGAAGTGTCTTCCGTCCCGGTCACAGTACAGTCTTCCTCCGTTCCGGCCAGCAGAATGCGGTGGCCGCGGCAGAGTTCCAGGACCGCCAGAAAAGTGGCCACGATCTCAGAGCGGCTGCGGCTGCCCCGAAACAGAGCCTTGAAATGGGTAATGCCCGCCTTCAGCACTCTGGCAAGCACTTCCTTGACCTTATTCTGCACCGGGTATGGCTCGTGGCCCACAATGCCCTCAAACGCGCGCTCCGTCGGCTCAGGAACACCGTCCGCGCGCTGGAGGACAGAACGCATGGCGTTCACAAGATCCTCCGGCTGGTGCACATAACGGTAGGTGTGGTCCTTTGGCAGCTGCTCCGGCGGGCGGGTCATATAATCTCTGCCCAGCTTGTAGCGCCGGTCCAATGTGGGAATGATCTGCTTCAGCCGGTCATAATTCTCATGGCGCTGGTGCTCCTCCAGCGAAGCAATGAGCTGCTCCATCTCGCTGGCAGCTTCTTCATCCTGAATGGACAGCAGCATACGGGTCTTGATATAGACCAGGTGCGCCGCCATGGTGACAAACTCACTGGCAACCTCCAGATCCATCTCCTTGCGGCGATCCATCCATTCAATATACTGGTCAAGGATCAGAGCGATCTGAATATCCTTGATCTCCATTTTGTTTTTGCTGAGCAGATGCAGGATCAGGTCAAGCGGACCGTTAAAGTCCTCCATCTCCTCCTTGGAGCGCACTACATGCTCCAGATGATAGACAGGCGCGTCCAAACGCACACCTCCAGAAAAAACTTACAAGCCCAGTATAGACGCTGGGAAGCCGGTCAGGATGCACAGCCAGCGCAGGACCTGACGGATGCAGGCGTTCAGCGGATCGTCAAACACACCACCGACCGCCACAAGCAGGAAAAGCCCCAGCATGATATAGCGCTCATACTGCATCACTTTGAAATACACCCGATCAGGCAGAAAGGAAAACAGCACTTTCGCACCGTCCAGCGGTGGGATCGGGATCAGATTAAACAGGCCGAGTCCAACATTGAGCACCGCCATACGGAGAATAAGGCGATAAAAAAACAAGAACACAGACGCGGCCGCCGTGCCAGTGACAATATTCTGTCCCAGACTAATCAGACCATTGCCGATCAGCAGGCAGATAACTGCCAGCAGGAAATTGGCCGCAGGCCCCGCAAGGGCCGTCAGTGCCATACCTCGCTTGGGATGCTTGAAGTTATTCGGATTGACCGGCACCGGCTTGGCCCAGCCCACGCCGGCCACGACCATCATCAGCAGTCCAAACGGATCAATATGGCGGAGGGGGTTCCAGCTCAGGCGTCCATGATTGCGGGCTGTGTGGTCTCCCAGCCGGTCCGCCGCAAAGCCATGGGCGCACTCGTGAAAGATAATGCAGATCAGCGCAGCCAGTGCCTGAACCACCAGCGACCCAAGTGCTGAAAGATCCAGATTACGAAGAAAATCCTGCAAATAGGACATAGTCCGCTCCTCTCCTGCAAACACAGCAAGCGCATTCGTGTCAGATTGAATTATTATAACAGAAAACCCGGCAAAAACACAAGCCCCCAGTTCACGACTGGAGGCTTGTGACAGCTCGTTTATTTGTAAAGTTTATTTGCTTTTCAGCCTTCTCCGAGAACAAGCGGCAGCAGCTCTGTACTGCCGAGTTTCTTTTCGGCCGAAAAGGGGATCACCTTCACAGTATCGTCGAGCTGTAAAGTGGTTCTAATTTGCAGTAAATTAGGTTCGATCTCACTCTTTTTCAGCTTATCCAGCTTATTAGCCACCACAATGAACGGCTTTCCGGACTGCTTGAAACACTCAATCATGGTGCAGTCATCCGCAGTCGGCTTGTGACGGGCATCCACGATCTGAATACCTAGCGTCATCAGACTGGGGTCCTGAAACCACTGCTCGATAAGCCGTCCCCACCGGGCGCGCTCCGCCTGAGAAACACGGGCATAGCCATACCCCGGCAGGTCGACCAGATAGAGCTGGTTATCTACCTTAAAATAGTTGATATGCGTCGTTTTTCCCGGGGAATTGCCCACCCGGGCAAAGTTTTTTCTGCCCAGCAGGCAATTGATCACCGAAGATTTGCCTACATTAGAGCGCCCCGCAAAGACCACCTGCGGCAGTTGATCCCGGGGAAAGTCCGCCTTCTTGGCTGCGGAGATCACGAACTCCGTTTTCTGAATATTGATGCTCATATTATGTTTTCTCCTTTACTGGGAGATATGGGTACGCGCCCCCGAATCTTTCGATGCCTGCTGGAGCAGTACAGTATTCTCAGTCTCTACGCTCTCTTCTTCCTGTAAAGCAGTATACCCTGTCGGAATAAGTGCTTCTTTCAAGACTTCATCCGCGCGACTGACAGGAATAAAATGCAGGCCCTGGCGTACGGTCTGGTCGATCTCCTCCAGATCTTTCTGGTTATCCTCCGGGATAATAACGGTATGCACACCATTGCGGTAGGCGGCCATCGTCTTTTCCCGAAGGCCGCCAATCGGCAGCACCCGCCCGCGGATCGTGACCTCACCAGTCATTGCAATATCACGACGTACGGGAGCATCGGTCAGTGCCGAGACGATCGCAGTCGTAATGGCAATACCAGCTGACGGACCGTCCTTGGGAACAGCACCCTCAGGGAAATGGATGTGAATATCCTTTGTCTTATAGAAATCAGGTGCCACACCCAGCTTCTCTGCATTCGCGCGGATATAGGACACTGCCGCCTGACAGGATTCCTTCATCACATCGCCCAAGTTGCCAGTGGGCATGATCTTGCCATTGCCCTCCATGGCGCTGGCCTCGACCTCCAGCAGTTCGCCGCCCACACTGGTCCATGCCAATCCATTGACAAGACCGACCTGCGGCTCACGCTCCAGCTTCTCCGGCTGATATTTCACTGTGCCCATCATGGCTGTGAGATTATCGCCATTGACGCTGACGCGCTTGTGTTCGCCCTCGGCGAGTTGCATCGCCGCCTTGCGGCATAGCGCAGCCACCTCGCGCTCCAGCTGGCGCACACCGGACTCCTTGGTGTAGCCCACGATCAGTTCACGCAGCGCACCGTCTGTCACACGAAGTTGACTTCCGTTCAGGCCATGGCGCTTCATCTCCCGGGGTAACAGATGCCGGCGGGCGATCTGGAGTTTTTCCTCGTCTGTATAGCTGGAAACTTCGATGATCTCCATACGGTCCAGTAGCGGACGAGGCACAGTGTCCAGCGTATTGCAAGTGGTAATGAACAGCACATCGGACAGGTCAAAGGGGATCTCAATAAAATGATCCCGGAATGTGGCATTCTGCTCCGAGTCCAGCACCTCCAGCAAGGCCGCAGACGGGTCGCCTCGGTAGTCACTGCCCAGCTTGTCCACCTCATCCAGCAGAATCAGTGGATTGGAGGAGCCCGCCGTATTGACCGCATTGATGATACGGCCGGGCATAGCGCCGATATAGGTCTTGCGATGACCGCGGATCTCAGCCTCATCGCGCACACCGCCCAGCGAAACGCGCGCCATTTTGCGGTTCAACGCCTTTGCCACAGAGGCGGCGATAGAGGTCTTGCCCACGCCGGGAGGGCCGACCAGGCAGATGATCTGCCCTTTCAGATCAGGCGCCATCTTTTTGACTGCCAAAAACTCCAGAATACGCTGTTTGACTTTCTCCATGCCGAAGTGGTCGGCATCAAGGATCTTTCTGGCCTGTGCCAGATTAACACGCTCCGGTGTCTTGATCTTCCAAGGCAGCTCCAGGCAGACATCCAGATAGTTGCGCAGAACTGCTGCCTCCGCAGAACCGAAGGGCTGCTTGGCCATGCGGCTCAATTCCTTTTTCAGCTTTTCCGCAGCTTCTTCCGGCAAATCTGCTTTTTCGATTTTTTCGGCGTACTCCTGGATCTCATCATCCCCGCTGTCGCCCTCGCCGAGTTCTTCTTTGATGAGTTTCAGCTCTTCCCGGAGGTAATACTCCTTCTGGGACTCATTTACCCGGTCACGAACCTTGGACTGGATCTCCTGGTCCAGCCGCATGACCTGCACTTCCCTGCGCAGAAGCTGGTCAACCCGCTCAAGGCGCTTACAGGGGTTCAGCTCGGCCAGCACAGTCTGCTTATCTTCAAAACGCATAGGGATGCTCTGGGCAATATAATCTGCCAGCCAGCCCGGGTCCCGGGCTGCCAGTACATTGAGCACTACATCGCCATTGACCTTGCCGCTGACCTCGGAATACTCCTGAAACAGTTCATAGGCGCGGCGGAGCAGCACCTCTGCACGCAGGCTGTCCCGCTTGGCCAGCTTCTGCTCACAGAACTCCTCCACCTCCACATTGAGATAGGGCTGCCGCTGCACAAGCCTACGCAGTCTGCCGCGGGCGACACCCTCAGCCATGACCCGCGCATTGTCTCCAGGCAGGCGAAGCACCTGCTTGACCACAGAAATG
The DNA here is from genome assembly GCA_937907975.1 of uncultured Clostridia bacterium. Taxonomy (GTDB): domain Bacteria; phylum Bacillota; class Clostridia; order Oscillospirales; family Oscillospiraceae; genus UMGS1766. Next base: position 5,202 of record CALEQS010000287.1, read on the forward strand.
CAGCCGATCTCATAGAGATCATCCTCTCCGACCTGATCCTGGCTGATGTCACGCTGGGTCACGAGAAAGATCTGTTTGCTCTGCTCCATCGCCTGCTCCAGCGCCCGCAGAGACATTTCCCGTTCCACCTCAAAATGGATCGTCATGTCAGGAAACACGGTGACACCGCGCAGAGCCATTGCAGGCATGGTCAAAACATGGACTTCATTGGTTTCCATAGGTTCTAACATAGGATTTCCTCACTTAAATCAAAATGGGGCGCAGAAGAACTCACCCGTCTGCACCCCATGTTTACGCGATCAGCTCGCGCTGCTCTTCGGGCTATTTTCCGCTTCAGCCTTCCGCAGAGTGGCCGCGCCCAGCCGGAAGGGGCGCTCCAGCCGCTCCGGGTCCCGCTCTACCAGCGGGGCCGCGCCATTCTTCACGCAGTCCGCAGTGATCGTCACCTTGCAGACAGAAGGATCCGAAGGAATTTCATACATGATCTGCGTCATGCACTTTTCCAGCACGGCACGCAGGCCGCGGGCGCCCATTTCGCGTTCCAGCGCCTCATCTGCCGCAGCCTCCAGCGCGCCCTGCTCGAACGTCAGCTCTACGCGGTCATACTCCAGCAGCTTAATATACTGCTTGACCAGCGCGTTCTTCGGCTCAGTCAGAATGCGCACCAGCTGATCCCGATCCAGCGGATCCAGCGTGGCTGTCACGGGCAGACGGCCCACCAACTCAGGGATCAGGCCGTATTTGATCAGGTCATG
>CALEQS010000288.1 GCA_937907975.1 uncultured Clostridia bacterium
GTTACAGAAATAGTTTAAGGGGCACCTTCTCACACCCCACCTCCACCCGCCATATTGTCCTCAATACCACCCATGACATTTTGGGGGACAAGTCGGTGCGGCAGGCTCTCCAGCACGCTACCAACCGGCAGGCCATCTCCGAAGGCATCTTCTATGGTTTGGAGCCGGCGGCCGACACCCTATACTCCACCACTGTGCCTTACTGTGACGTGGGTCTGGAGCCTTATGCCTACGACGTGGACGAGGCCGCCCGCCTGCTGGACGAAGCCGGCTGGACCATGGGGAGCGACGGTATCCGGACCAAGGATGGACAGAAGCTGGCTCTGGATCTCCTTTATAACAGCGACAGCGTCACCGAAAAGACCATCTCCGAGTACCTCCAGAGCGAATACCTGAAGCTGGGCATCTCTCTGAACATCCACGGCGAGGAGGAGCAGTCCTACCGTGACAACATGAAGGCGGGCAACTTTGACATGGTGTTCAACATCTGCTGGGGGATGCCTTATGATCCCCAGTCCTCTCTGGCAGCCATGCGTGCCCCGGTCTACGGTGACTACGCCGCCCAGCAGGGCCTGGAGGACAAGGCAGAGATCGATCAGGCGATCACCGACATCCTCACCTCCACCGATGAGGCGGAACGTCAGGAACTGTATACCTTCGTGCTCACCCGGCTCCACGAGGACGCCGTCTACATCCCCCTGACCTTCGAGACGAACAAGGCCCTTTATACCTCCGACCTGAAAGGGGTCCACTTCGGCACTGACCAGTATGACGTGGACTTCGCCAGCATGTACTTTGAGTAAATCGTCAGCGAGGGCCGCTTCCTTGGAGGCGGCCCTCGTGCTGGTCCTATGATATGAAGTAGAAAGGGGCATCCATGAAACGCTATGTGATCCGTCGGCTGCTGATGGCGATTCCGCTGTTGCTGGCCATTTCTTTTGTTTGTTTTGTATTCATCAATATCATTCCATCCAACCCGGCGGAGGTGGCTCTGCGGGTGCAGCAAATGCCTGTCATCACTGAGGAAGCCATCGCCGAGATGGAGGAGATGCTGGGGCTGAACAAGCCCTTCCTGGTGCGCTATTTCGATTGGGTTCTGGGCTGCCTGCGGGGGGACTTCGGCATCAGTTACGTCAACCCCGCCCGCACGGTGGCCGGAGAGCTGGCCCGCTGTCTGCCCGCCACCCTACAGTTGGCGGCTGCTTCCTTCGTCATCGTGCTGGTGCTGAGCATCCCTATCGGCTTCCTCTGCGCGGTGTATAAGGACCAGTGGTTCGACAAACTGATGCGGGGGCTGGTCTTTGTCACCACTGCCATGCCCGCCTACTGGGTGGGACTGCTGCTCATGTGGCTGGTCAGCGTCAAACTGGGCGTGCTACCCACCAACGGCAGCGGTACGCTGCGTCACCTGATCCTCCCCGCCTTCACCGTGGCGCTGAGCTATATTTCCACCTATATCCGACTCATCCGCAACAATATGCTGGAGAATATGAAGCAGGACTATGTGCTCTACGCCAACGTCCGAGGCCTCCCTCAGCGCTCCATCTGGGTGAAACATGTGCTAAAAAATTCCATGCACACCTGCATCGTGGCCATGGGTATGAGCATTCCCCAGATGATTGCCGGCACTATCGTGGTGGAGAATGTGTTCTCCTGGCCGGGGCTGGGGACCCTGTGCATCAGCTCTATCTTCAACCGGGACCTGCCGGTGATCCAGACCTATGTGCTGTTTATCGGCGTATTGTTCGTGGTATTCAATCTGGTGTTCGATATCTTGCAGACTGTATCCGACCCCCGGCTGAGAAGGGAGGGCTGAATTTTGGGAAAACGCTTTTTACACAACCGCGCTGCGGTCATCACTGTGGCCATAGTCCTGCTGATCGGGCTGATCGGCATACTCGCCCCCGTTCTGGCCCCCCACGACCCCTATGCTACTGATATCCTCAACAAATTTGCGCCTTACAGTATGGAGTACCCATTGGGCACCGACCATCTGGGCAGGTGCGTCCTCTCCCGGCTGATCTACGGCATCCGGCCCACGCTTGGTCTGGCGCTGCTGACCATGCTGGGAACCATCGCCCTAGGGGCAGTGCTGGGCATCATGGCCGGCTATTTCCGGGGCGTGGTGGAGGAGGTCATCATGCGTGTAGTGGATGTGATGCTCTCCTTCCCAAGCCAGATCATGGTGTTCGCCGTGGTCGGCCTGCTGGGCATCAATGTACAGAACGTCATTATCGCCAATGTATTCATCAAATGGGCCTGGTACGCCCGCATGATCCGTACCGGTGTCATGCAGTACAGGGAGCGAAACTTCATCCAATTCTCCCGGTGCGTGGGGATGCCGGAGCGGTTTATCCTGTTCCGTCATCTGCTGCCCTCTATCACCTCCGATCTGGCAGTGCTTGCCTCCCTGGATGTGGGCTGGGCCATCATCAACATTTCCACTCTGTCCTTCCTGGGCTTGGGCGTCCAGGCTCCCACGCCGGAGTGGGGAGCCATGCTCAATGAGGCCAAGGAGGTTTTGACCAGCAACCCCACCCAGATGATCGCCCCTGGCATCGCCATCGTAGCCCTGGTGTGCTGCTTTAATCTGATGGGCGATGCTCTCCGAGACGTGTTGGACCCCAAGGAGGTGGATCGATGACCCCCGTTTTTGAATTGAAATATCTGCATGTGACCCTCCGGCAGCACAGACACGCCACAGAGCTGGTGAAGGGCGTCTCTCTTGCAGTCGAGCCGGGCGAATGTCTTGGTATCTTGGGCGAGTCGGGCAGCGGGAAATCCATGTCCATGAAGGCGGCTATGGGCCTGCTGGACAAGGGCTTTTCCGTGTCCGGCGCAGCAATGTTCCAAGGAGAGCCTCTGCTGGAGAAGAGTGTGGAAGAACTGCGCCGCCTGCGGGGCGGCAAGGTGGGCGTCGTACTGCAAAATCCGATGACCTGTTTCGATCCCCTCTATCGTATCGGCACCCAGATCGCCGAGACCTTTGCCGCCCATAACCGCTGGGACGGAGAGGAGATCCACCGCCGCTCCCTGGAGCTGCTGGAAAAAATGCGTATCCGCAGTCCGGAGGAGGTATTGGAGAAGTATCCTCACCAGCTCTCCGGCGGGATGCTCCAGCGAATCATGATCGGGATCGCCACTGCTATGGAACCCGTCCTTCTGATTGCGGACGAGCCTACCACCGCCATTGACGCCATCACCCAATATGAGATCCTGAATGAGTTTTTGCGGGTCAAGCAGGAAAAACAGACTGCCATGGTATTTATCTCCCACGATTTGAACGCCATCTCCCGGGTAGCGGACCGGATTGTGGTGCTTAACCAGGGCCGCGTGGTGGACGAGGGCGATTTTCAGCACATCCTCCACCACGCGCAGGACCCGTACACCAGGCTGCTGGTGGAAAAGCGGGCAGATGTGATGCGCCGGTACCGGCAGGTACTGACGGGAAAGGAGCAGTCTTATGCTTGAACTGAAGGATATCTGCGTCAGTTTTCGCAGCGAGCGGCAGGACAGGATATTCGGCCACACCCGACAGCAGGTGTTGTTCGACGTGTCCTTCTCCGTAAAAAAAGGAACCTGCCTGGGTATTTTGGGCGAGTCGGGCAGTGGGAAGTCCACCATGGGCCGGGTGCTGTGCGGCCTGCTCAGACCGGACAGCGGCGAGGTCCTTCTGGATGGCATCCCGGTCTACGGCTCCCGTACCGGGCGTCGGAACCTGCAGAACAAACTCAGCGTAGTTTTCCAAGACTACACCACCTCCGCCAATCCCCGCTTCCGGGTCAAGGATGTCATTGGCGAGGGTCTTACTGTCCGGGAACGGCGGGAAAAGCGCCGGTTGGACCGTCCTCGGGAAATTGCCCGGCTGCTGGAGCTGGTGGGCCTGCCTGCTGACTTCGCCGGACGATTTCCCCATGAGCTCTCCGGCGGCCAACTCCAGCGGGTGTGCATCGCCCGGGCAGTGGCCTGCAGTCCGGAGGTCATCCTCTTTGACGAGGCCATCTCTTCCTTGGATGCTCATACCCAGGTTCAGATTATGGATCTGCTACTGGAATTGAAAGAGAAACTGGGACTGACTTATGTGTTCATCACCCACGACCTTACCTCCATCACTTATCTTTGCGATGATGTGCTCTTCCTATACCAGGGCCATGTGACGGAGTATCTCCCGGTAAGCCGCATCAGCGAAACAAAGGACGAATACGCCCGACGGCTGTTGGAGTCTATCGTGGTATTCGATACGGAAGAAAGAAAGGATGCGGTATGACTTTCTGCGGAGTAAAATTGATGCCGGGACAAAAAGTGAGGGTCCCCCTTCCGGTATCCGGGGCGCAGCCGTTGGATACGGTCTGCCTGTGCGGCACCGCCTCAGGCAAGACGCTGGCAGTCACGGCAGGGGTCCACGGCTGCGAGTATGTGGGAATCCAGGCCCTGCGCCGTCTGGCGGCAGAGTTAGACCCGGCGGAGTTGTCCGGGAACGTGATCTTCCTGCCTTTGGCCAATCCTACCGGCTTTTATGCTGGGGCAAAGCAGGTAGTGCCTGAGGACGGGGACAACCTGAACCGTGCCTTCCCCGGTGATTCGGCGGGAACCCTGTCGGCTCGGCTGGCACACGCGCTGGAAGCTGCTCTCTATCCAGTGGCCGACTTCTTGGCCGATCTTCACAGCGGGGACTGCAACGAGGCGCTCTATCCGTTGGTGTTCTTCCCAACGGCGGGGACGGAAACGGTGAATCAGGCCGCCTGTGCGGCTGCCCAGACGCTGACAGTACCCTATCGGGTCCGCTCTACTGCGAAAAATGGCCTTTACAGTTGGGCCGTGCAAAATGATCTCCCCGCCATCCTCATCGAGCGGGGAGGGATGGGGACCTGGTCTGAACCGGAAGTGGATGCCTGCTGCGAGGATGTGCGTTCCCTGCTGCGTCACCTGGATATCCTGCCTGGTGGGAACCCGCCCCGGGAGCAGGAGGAAATCGTGGAGGCCCGCTATGTGGAAGCCCCCTCCAACGGGCTATGGCTTTCAACGGTAAGCCTGAACGAGCGCGTCAAGCAAGGCGCGCTCCTGGGGTGGTTGGAGAACTTGGCCGGCCAGTGTATCCGGGAGGTGCGGGCGGAGTTTGACGGGATCGTTCTATACCACACTGTTGGTCTGGGTGTCGAGGCCGGAGATCCGCTGATCGCCTATGGGCATCCGTAAAGAATTTTGGCAGTTGGCATGGCCCGCCGCAGCGGAAGGACTGTTGCTGATGATGCTCACTGCCGCTGATCTGCTGATGGCCTCATCGCTTGGGGCCGCGGCAGTAGCGGCGGTGAGCATTTTCTCTCAGCCCCGCATGGTGATCCTATGTTTTCCGCGCTCTTTTTCCGTGGCCTTGAGCGCATATGTCGCTCGGCGGCGCGGCCAACGGCCGGATGCGCCCCTCACCTCCTGCGCCAGAGCCTCGTTTCTGCTGGGTTGCGGCCTTTCGCTGCTGCTCCTGCTGGGCACCTGGCTGGGTGCCGTACCCCTCCTTCGTCTGGCCGGTGCCCAGCCGGACTACCTGAGTCTGGCTCTGGAGTATGCCTTTCCGGCGCTGATAAGTTTGGCGCTGTCCGGCCCCGCTATCGTACTCCACGGTATCCTGACGGGGGTGGGCGACACACGGAATGTACTTGCTGCGAATGTGTTGGGAAATGGAGTGAATGTGGTGTGTAATGCACTGCTGATTTATGGATTGGGGCCCTTTCCTCGGCTCGGAATTTTCGGGGCAGGACTTGGCACAGCCATCGGGGCAGGGGTCACACTGACCTATACGCTGGCACTCTTTTTACGGCGAGGATGTCCGGCATCGCTGCGGGGCGCAGGCCGCTGGTTGCCTGAGCGGAGCTATCTTCGAGCACTGGGGCCACTGACCGCCGGAACTTTTCTGGAGCAGGCGGCGGAACGGGCCGGTATGTTCACATTCTCCAGGCTGGTGGCGGAACTGGGGACGACGGCACTGAGCATCCACAACATCTGCGGCAGCCTGTGCGACATCTATTACAGCTTCTCACAGGGGCTTGGAAAGGCCAGCCTCGTTCAAGCCGGACAGGCTCTGGGCAGTGGATGGGCGGGTAATCTGAGACAGATCACGACCGCGTCCCGTCTGGCGGCCCTGTGGACCGGTGGCGGAGCAATGCTGCTTTACCTGCTGCTTCGTGTTCCGCTGCTCAGGCTCTATCATCTGGATGGCGGCGATCTGGCCTTGGGCTGCGAGATTATGCTCTTTGTGGCTGTGGTGAACATCCCGGAGGCCTGGGCCATGATCCATGCAGGACTGCTTCGCGGCCTGGGACGCACCGGCTTTGTGGCGGTGTATTCCCTCATCAGCATTGCAGTGGTGCGTCCGATCCTCACCGTTCTCCTGGTATACACATTTGGACTCGACCTGCATGGGGCGTGGATCGCCCTCACCGTCGATCAGACAACCCGGGCAGTGTGTTCTATGCTGGGTGTGCGACGAGTTTTTCCCGTGAGGGCAAAAAGTTGAAGATTTCTATCTGCATCTATCATTGATGAATAAATGGATTGACAAAAGCAGAAGTATGCACCAATCATGGCGCATACTTCTGCTTTGCTTGCTCTGAACTTCAGTTCTTTAATATTGTCCTTGCGCGGTGGAAGCTTTGGCTCTCCGGCGCTTTTTTTATCTCAGATCTGCATCAGGCCGTACTTCTGCTCCATCGCGGCCAGAAACTCCGCGTCGAACTGTCCCCTCGGGCAGAGGGCGACGCCCTGGTAGGCGCGCAGGGCGGCTTCAAAGGCGGCCTTGTCGTGCGAGACGATGCACATGGCCGCGCGCGGCGCGGCAAAGCAGCTGCCCGCAAAAATTTCCGCGTCGTCCATGGACTCGACCGCGACGCGGACGATGTCCTCCTCCGCGTCCATGAGGTCGTCCTCGAGATCGTCGCCGCACTCGAAAATGTCGCTCATCTCCGCGTCGTCCGTGAGCGCGATGACCTCGCGCTCCGTCGCGGCGA
>CALEQS010000289.1 GCA_937907975.1 uncultured Clostridia bacterium
GAGCGGGATGACGTGATCGCCGGGCTTCAAGGTGGTCACACCTTCGCCGACCTCACACACAACGCCGCAGTTCTCGTGGCCGAGAATCAGAGGCAGCTTGGTGAAGGGAGGGCACATACCGGTCTTATAAAACTCCACATCAGTGCCGCAGATGCCCACATAGGCGATCTTGACCAGCATCTGGCCGGGGCCGACCTTGGGGACAGGACGCTCTTCAATGCGGAGGTCTTCTTTACCGTAAAAAACGCCAGCTTTCATTGTAAATACTTCCTTTCCAGTCCGGAATTTTGCGTCAGCCGCCGGTTCAAGCCTCGGGCTTGGTGGGCTGAATGAACTCCATGTACTTCTTCTTGCGCTCCTTCATCTCGGGAGAGGCCAGCTTGGCGCGGGAGCTCTTCTCATTGTTCTGAATGTCGTCACCGTGGATGAACTTACCGGAGATAGTATCGTGGGCATGGGGCAGGGTCTCCTCGGGGAAAATAAACTGATACTTGCCGTCCATAACTTCGATCCTGCCTTCCAGGCCGCACAGGCAGCAGATGGCCTTGCCGTCTTCCTCCAGATAGAAGTTCTTGGAGTGGCAGTGAGGACAGATACCAGGATCGGACTTGTATTCGCTTCCCATGATGCCGACAGGAATCTCCGTGGTGCCGTCCAGGATCTTCTTGGCTGCATTTGCGGTGTCAATACCGATCTGATGCGCCTTCTTCAAATACTCATCGTTCAGCATGATGCCGAGGGACCACTGAAAGTAGTCATTGTGGATCAGCGTCCACTTGGGAGTCAGAGCCTGGGTGGCGCAGTCAGCCTGCACGCGGGTGGCCCAGTCAGAACCGCCAACGGCCATATAGGAGACAGCCATTTCTTTCAGATACTTGGGATCAATGGGCTTGCCGCCGTTTTCGGCGATCTTCTGCGCGATCATCAGGTTGCCGCGGTCCATACGAGGGCCAAAACGATCCATGGTAGTGTGGAACAGGCCGGTGGCGCACTTCTCGAAAATGGGCACAGAGAATACGATACCGTCTGCTTCATACATCTTGTCAGTCAGCCACTGCATATCATCCTTCAGCACACAGTCATTGCCGCGGCCGGAGAACAGACCCATGACGCAGGCCTTGCAGCCGGTGCAGTGCTTGATGTTCAGCGTGTTCGCATTGATGAACTCGATCTCAGCGCCGACCTCCTGCGCGCCCATCAGGGCCTCTTTGACCATGGTATCGTTGCCGCCGTTGAGGGTGCCGTAAGAAATACCAAGAATCTTCATGTGTGTTTCCTCCTTTTGATTTCCCCTAAACATAAAAATTATGGGCGTGACCGCCCGTCTTTCCGTAGAATACTTTACCAGTTTGTTAAAGTATTGACAAATATCCAAATTGGCTATAAAGATATGTGAATGGAATACCTAACATTTTGTTTAGATATATTACACAAAAACAAGTGTTTAAATTTAGACTGCAGACAAAAATAAATTCAAGGTCAGTAGATATTCCGTGTGATTTTCGTCAATATGACGCTTCTTTGCGCTTTACGCCTACCTGTGCTTATGCTAAAATGGAATAAGAAAACAGGAATGGGGAATCCGTGTATGAACACTATAAAACTGCGCTATTTTGTAGAGGTCGCTCGCTATGGCAGCTTTTCTGAAGCTGCGCGGAGGCTGTATACAGCCCAGCCGAATCTGTCAAAACAGATCGCACAGATGGAGCAGGAGCTGGGCTTTGCGCTGTTCCCCCGGTCCCGCCGTTCGGTCAAATTGACACCCGCCGGGCAATTTCTATATGACCAGATTAAAGATCTGCCTGATCGGCTGGATGATGTGTTTGAGCAGGCCCGTTCGCTGGCACGAAAAGGGGAGGGGACGCTCTCTATTGGTGTGCTGGAGGGACAGGATGTCAATCAGGTACTGTCTGACCGGCTCAGTCAGGTGAAGGCGATTTACCCGCAGCTTCAGATCACACTGGAGCGCAATTCTTATCAGAATCTAAGAAGCGGCCTGCGTTCTGGCCATTATGATCTGATCATAACGCTCAGCTTTGATGTGGAGGATGAGGCAGATTTCCATCTTTTCACGCTCTATGAAAAGTCTCCGGCGATTGCCATGTATAAGACCCACCCGCTGGCTTCAAAAAAAGCGTTGACGCTGGGCGACTTAAAGGACGAAAACTTTGTCGTGATCTCCCGTCAGGAGTCTCCAGGCGGCTATCAGCGGCTGGTGGACAGCTGCGCGGCAGAGGGGTTTGCGCCCAAAATCGTGCGTGAGCCACGTTCACTGGAGTCTTTGCTGCTCTGTGTGGAGATGGGTGTCGGTATTTCGCTTCTGGATCAGAATACCCGGCTGGAGCTCAGTCCCTATATTGTCACGATCCCACAGCATGCGCCGCCTATGGCGGTAGTTGCGGTCATCAGCCGTAGTGATCAGCGCCCGGTGATCCAGAATGTGGTGAAGCTGCTGTCCAGCCAGAACAGTGCAGAACTATAACAACAGGATGAATTTTCATAGAAAGAATGTGCACTGAAGCTGCAAAGATGGCCAAGGGCGATCAGGCAAGTTTGAAAATCGGCTATCTGCGCTGCTATACTGGCAGTGAGTTCTATCATGCGCTGGAACTGTTCTCAGAAAAGCACCCGGATGTTTCCGTCTCTGTCCGCTATGGAAATCATGAGGAACTGTAGGCCATGCTGCGCACGGAGAAAGCAGATCTGGTGCTGAGTGACCAGCGCCGAGCCGTTTCAGAGGAATATGTCAATCTTCTTCTGACGACCTGTGAAAGCTATGTGGAGATCTCTGCCCGCAGTCCGCTGGCTCAGCTTGCCAAAACATTCCGTGTATTCTGGTCACCTCTGCCGCGCAAAGAGGAATACTATCAAATGGTCATCTGGCTTCAGGGAGAGTTCCTGTATGCGGAAAACCTGGAGGAAGCGCGCCTGATGGTGATCGGACGCAGAGGATTCCTTCCGGTGGAGGGCTCGGCGGCCTCGCCCGCTATGGGAACCTCTATTGTGCGCCTGCCGCTGATGCGCGGCGAAGATCCGATCATGTGGAACTACTGTGCATTTTGGAAAAAAGACAACTCCGGATGCTATGTGGAGGAGTTTGCGGAACTGCTGAAAAAACAATTTGCAACGTGAATGGCTATTTCATGTAAACGCTGTCCCTGCGATCGGGACAGCGCTTTTTGTATCAGTTTTACTTATCGAAAATGGCCAAGCGCTGCAACGAAAAGCGTGTGATGGCACAGGCTGTGGAGTGGGGCAGGCGCGGCGCACGACTCAATGACATTGCGCCCGGTATCGTTGTCACCCCGCTGGCACTGGACGAGTTTAACGGCCCCCGTGGAGATTTCTACAAAAATATGTTTGCCAAGTGCCCTGATTCCTGATCGATGGAGGCGCAACCGCCAGCTACTTCTACGGCCCGCTGAGGCCGTAATCAAAGGTATAGGAGGATAGCATAGATGAAACGAACCGCTTTAGTATTGCTATCTTTGATTCTTGTCTTTTGCTTTTCTGGCTGTTCGGGCAATACGCAGGGCACAGCGGAACAAAAAGAAGAAAGCCAGTCTGTGGAGCGGGTGCAGAATACAACTGAATCAAAGAATGCAGACCGATCTGCCGGACAGGACGGCAATCCAGGTAATGACACGCTGGACAATTCGGATGCTGATACATCGAAGGCGCAAAACACATCTGCCGGAAAGAGTGGAAAGAAGGTGCTGGTAGCTTTCTTTTCGCGTGCTGGCGAAAACAACGGTGTCAGTGTGATTGCAAAGGGAAATACACACATTATTGCGGATATGATCGCGGCGGAAATGAATGCGGATACTTTTGAGATCGCTCGCGTTACGCCGTATCCAGAAGTCTATCAGGAGTGTACAGAAGAAGTACGGGCCGAAAAAAACGCGGATGCCCGTCCTGAACTGACTGCAACAGTGGAGAACTTTGATGATTATGATGTGATTTTTCTTGGTTATCCTATCTGGTGGGGGGATATGCCGATGCCAGTCTATACTTTCCTGGAAAGTTATGATTTCTCTCGGCTATGGCTGCACAAACGGAGTAACGCATAAAGTCAAGTCTTTGCCGGAGGTCTGCAATTATTGGGAGAGTATGCCGGAATAGTTTTTGAACGGCATGGAGGCTGCACTGCTCGCTCCTACGGCGATGGGCCAGCAGAAATTTTTCTTTGAACTGCCACCCAACGGAAAAGTAAAAATAACCTGCGGAAGAGGATTTTATACGAAATTAGACCTCAGTATCGTAAAATATCATTTTGAGGCAGGCTCTGGAGAAAAACTGTAACATTGTTTCGATAGAAACAATGGCCGCCCAACGGCAAAAAGAGTTGTCGTGGTGGCTGGATTTTCACGCGCCTAATAAAACACAGCAGCTCAACGGCAGCTTGAAATATTGCATTTCAAGCTGCCGTTATCCTTTTGAAAAATTGAATTAATAGGGCTGTGGTCAAGCCGCCTTTTTAGGGATACGGCGGTGTCCAAGGCGGCATCGTCGTGTCTTTTTTTTTCTTTTTCACGATGTCCATAATCAGCCAACTGAGCTGCGACGATATTACCAACCAGTGCGTCGATATTCACTATAACTGCATCAGTGCCTTTGATGTGCCA
>CALEQS010000290.1 GCA_937907975.1 uncultured Clostridia bacterium
CAAATACATAAAGCCCGGTGAGAACGCTGGGAAGTACGCAAAATACATTGCCACCCGGGAGGGCGTGGAGAAGATCCAGACCACTTATGCGGACTACATCGCCCACCGGCCGCGCTCCTCCGGCCTGTTCTCCAGCGAGGGCGCAGACCTGACGCTTGCTCATGTATCTCAGGCACTCAACGAGCATCCGGGCAACATCTGGACGTGCATCATCTCTCTGCGCCGGGAGGACGCCGAGCGGCTGGGGTTCAACCGCGCCGCCCGATGGCGGGATATGATGCGCAGTCAGGTGCCGGAGCTCAGTAAGGCACTGAAAATACCGATGGAACATCTGCGGTGGTACGGTGCGTTTCACAACGAGGGACACCACCCGCACATACACCTGATCGCCTGTTCCACCGATCCCAAGGAGGGGCATCTGAGCAAGCAGGGCGTGGAGAAACTCCGCTCTGCGCTGGCCAAGGATATCTTTGCACAGGACCTGATCTCTGTCTATGAGCGTCAGACCCAGCATCGGGATAATCTGCGGCAGGCGGGGCGGGCCCGGGTGGCAGAAATCGTGGACAAGATCAACCGGACAGAGTGCAATGACCCGGAGCTGGAACGTCAGCTCCGGGCGCTCTCTGCGCGGCTGTCGCGCACCAACGGTAAGAAAGTCTATGGCTACCTGAAATCGGATGTGAAGGACATGGTCAACGCTATCGTGGATCTGCTTGGACAGCAGCCTCAGCTTCAAGAGCTATATGAGCTGTGGTATCAGGAGCGCGAAGCGGTGCTGCGCACCTACACGGACGAGATGCCGCCCCGTGTGCCGCTGTCACAGAACAGAGCGTTCCGTCCTCTCCGCAACGCGGTCATTCAGGAAGCGCTCCGCATCCAGTTGCAGGAGGAGACCGTGGTAGAGGATGCACCGCCGCCCACCGAACCGTCGCCGAAAGAAGCAGCTGAAGAAGCCACCGAAAGCGAGCCTGTACCAGAGCCACCAATTCCGGTCAGCCCATCCAGTACCACTAACCTCCTGCGGGAGGCTGTCCGGCTGTTCCAGCTGAGATTTGATGCCCCGGCGCAGAGCCAGCGCCAGCGGACTGAGCGCAAGCTGAAGCAGAAAATCACAGAGAAGGAGCAAGCTCATGGGTTAAAGCCCGGATAAAAGAACCCCACAGAGTATTTTGTAAAAATGCTCTGTGGGGTAATCGGTTAGAATTGACTTTTTGAATAGCGGATAGTGACGATAATGACCTGCTTTTTTGATTCGTCTACGCGATATACAGCGGTGTAATTGTCCACCAGCAACTGGCGGTAGCCTTGATGAGCATAGATACCGGTGGTACGTTCAGGACATCTGTACGGAAAGGTTTCCAACTCGAGGATACCTGCTTCGATGCGGTCGACCAACGCAAGCGCAGTCTGCTTTTCTAACAGTGTGTGGGCAATATAGTCATAGATGTCATCGAGCTCTCGAACTGCCTGTGGCAGGATCTTCACACTGTACTTATCCAAAATGCTTTTTCCTCAAGGTGGACAGCACATCGCGAGCGTCATACAGTTCACCAGTACGGCGGAACTCAGCTTCGGCATCGGTGATCGAACGATCCATTGCGGCATTGCTGATCAGTTCCTCATAGGTTTCCATGCTCATTACTACCATGTCACCATAACCGTTTTTTGTAATTTAGCATGACAGATGTTTGAGATCTCCGTGGTATTGCGCAGGTCTGTGATCGGTCTGATTTGCGGCATAGCGCATCCTCCTTTCTGGACGGCATTATTATAGCATAATTATACGCAAAATAAAAGCACAACTTGGAGGTAAACTATGAGTTCCTACATCCCTTACACCCAAGAGGAGCGCGACCGGGCGCACCACACGGACTTGATGGCTTTACTGCGCAGTCAGGGTGAGGTGCTTAAGCGCTCCGGCACAGAATACGAGTGGCTCGTCGGTGGGCAGAAGGTCACGATCCGCGGACATCTCTGGTATCACCAGTATGATCAGGTCGGCGGCGACGCGGTGGGCTTCGTGTGTCGGTTCTACGGCAAGAGCTACCCGGATGCAGTGCAATTCCTGCTGTCACAGGAGTGCCTCGGCCAGCTAATCGTCCCGCCAACGCCGGGAAAGGAGTTCATTCTTCCATATGCCAACCCGACGATGCAGAGAGCGCTGGCCTATCTGCAAAACCGCCGGGGTATTGACCGGGAGGTGCTGGCGGCCTTTGTGCGGCGGAAGATGATCTACGAATCGAAGGAGCACCACAACGTCGTGTTCGTGGGTTATGACATGGCAGGCACTCCCCGCCACGCCCATATGCGCGGTACGGGTGGGAGTTTCAAGGGAAATGCCGCCGGGAGTGTGCCGGAGTACAGCTTTCATTGGCTGGGGCAGAGCGACCAGATCTATCTTTTTGAAGCGCCCATCGACCTTCTGTCCTACCTGACCCTCCACAAGGCGGGCTGGCAGAAGCACAGCTATGCGGCGGCCTGTTCTGTGTCAGATAAGGTGCTGTTCCAGTGCCTGCGGGATGC
>CALEQS010000291.1 GCA_937907975.1 uncultured Clostridia bacterium
AGTTCACGATGACATCGCAGTCAGGATACTGATTGCGCAGGATGGAGATGGTCTGATAGAACTTCACAGGATCCATAACGCCAGCACCCTGATCGTCGCGCATATGCAGGTGAACAACAGAGGCACCGGCCTTCCAGCACTCATAAGCGCAGGCAGCAATTGCCTCGGGGGTCTCCGGCACGTCATAGCCGTGGGGAGTGATAGCGCCGGTCAGAGCGGCGGTGATGATAGTCTTAGCCATTGAAAAACACGTCCTTAAGAAAAATGTTGAAACACGAGAGATAAAGCTTCCGCATTATCTCCCTGTGGTACAAAAGCGCTCAGCCCGCCGCATCCCGGAGAATGCGGCAGGTCGTGAATCGCAGTATCACCTAATTAGTTGTACTTGTGCCAGCCCTCGCCAGACTTGCGGCCGTACTTGCCCTCGGCGACGAGCTTCTTCACGGACTCGGGGCACTTCCAGGTGGTCACAGGCAGGGACTCCATGGTCTCGGTGACATGGGGGAAGGTGTCCAGGCCGGACATATCCATCATCTCGAAGGGCCCGAGAGGATGATTCAGACCGTACTTGATAGCAGTGTCGATATCATCGACGGTAGCCACGCCGTCCTCATAGCAGTGAATAGCCTCCAGCATGAAGGCAAACAGGCAGCGGTTGACGATGAAGCCCGGGGTGTCAGTCTTGCACTCGACCGGCTTCTTGCCCATCTTCTCGGCGACCTCGCGGACAACGGCCACGGTGGCGTCGGAGGTGTAGCAGGAACGGATCATCTCGACCAGCTTCATGGCGTACACGGGGAAGAAGAAATGCATACCGATGCAGCGCTCGGGGTTCTTGCAGTCCTTGGTGATCTCGCCGATGGACATGGAAGAGGTGTTGGTGCACAGGATGGCATCGGGCTTGCAGATCTCGCCCAGCTGCACGAAGGTGTCATGCTTCAGGGAGAGAATCTCGGGAGCGGCCTCGATGACGAAGTCAGCGGGAGCAACGCCCTCCAGCTCAACAGTGGTGGAGATGCGGGACATGATGGCATCAGCAGCCTCCTGAGTGATTTTGCCCTTGGCAACCTGCTTGTCCAGGCCAGCCTTGATGCCGCTGACACCCTTATCGCAGAATTCCTGCTTGATGTCACGGATGATGACCTTGTAGCCGCTGGCAGCAGCGATCTGCGCAATGCCAGAGCCCATCTGACCGGCGCCGAGAACGGCAATCGTTTCGATAGACATTTTTGTTTCCTCCTTAAAATGTATGTAAATTTTAGTTGTTGGTAAAGACAGCAGGACGCTTCTCAATCATAGCGGCCATGCCCTCCTTCTGATCATGGGTATCGAACAGAAGGGTAAACTCAGTAGTCTCCTGGGCCTTACCGGCGGCGATGGTCTCAATAGCGGCCTTGTTGATGGCGGCCTTGGCAGAAGCCAAAGCACAGGCAGGCTTGCCCATAAGCTTCTTGGCAACATCAATAGCCTTGGCCATAATAGCGTCATACTCAGCCTTAGCGGCTGCACCCTCAGCACTCTTCAGAGCAGCCTTGGCAGCGGCAATCTCTTCCTCGTTGCCAGAAGCCTTCGCAGCCTTGACGGCAGCCTTGGCAGCCTTAGCGGCGGCATCCAGATCCGCATCGCCGACGGCAAACCAGTTCAGAAGGCCCAGATCATACGCCTGCTTGCCGGGAATCATCTCGGTCAGCATGACCAGCTGCTTTGCCTTTGCAGGACCGACGATCGCGGTCGCACGGGCACAGCCGTTGGCGCCGGGAATGATGCCCAGGCCAACCTCGGGGAAGGACAGAGTGGTGCGGGAACCGCCCACGCGGAAATCGCAGGCCAGAGTCATCTCACAACCTCCGCCAAAGGCAAAACCGCCCACAGCAGCGATAGTGGGAATCGGCAGGGATTCCAGAATATTATTGATGTCAATGGCAAGGCCGCAGAACTCCCGGGCATAACGGGGAGTAGCCTCGGCCATCTCCTTAACATCGGCACCAGCGGCAAAGGCGCGCTCAGAGCCGGTCATGATCAGGACGCGGACAGAGGAATCTGCTTTGACCAGATCGATCGCAGCCATGATGTCCTGATTGATGGCGCTGTTCAGCGCGTTCAGAGCCTTGGGACGGTTCAGCTTAATAGTGGCGATACCGTCCTCCACAGTGTAGATGATATTTTCAAAATCCATGGGGCACATCTCCTTTTGAATTTAAAATTCTATTATTCGGCGGGGATAGACTGACCGCCGTCGCAAAGCAGATAGGTGCCGGTCATATAGCTGAAGGAATCGGAGCACATCGCCAGAACGGGGCCCGCGATCTCCTCAATGGTGCCAAGGCGGCGGACAGAAGTTGCCTTGGACTGCTGCTCGTAGTACTTGGTCTTATTGCCGTCCTTGTCAATGAAGAATTCCTCATTCAGAGGAGTCACGACATAGCCGGGGCAGATGCAGTTGACAGTGATGTTCTCACGGCCAAAGTTGTTGGCCATAGTACGGGCCAGGCTCAGGCAGCCAGCCTTGGAAGCGCCGTAACG
>CALEQS010000292.1 GCA_937907975.1 uncultured Clostridia bacterium
TGGGAGGCGTAACGGGTCTCGCCCATCAGGAAGGACCGGTAATCCTCGGTGGGAGCCTTGGAGTCCATGGTGAAGGGGTTCTTGCCCTGCTCGGCCAGAGCGGGGTTGAAGCGGAACAGGTGCCAGTAGCCGGCGGCCACGGCGGCCTTCATTTCGCTCATGGCGTTGGCCATGCCGCCCTTCTTCTTCAGGCCGTGGTTGATGCAGGGAGCATAACCAATGATGATGGAGGGGCCGTTGTAGGCCTCGGCCTCACGGATGGCCTGGAGGGTCTGGTTCATGTTGGCGCCCATAGCGACCTGAGCCACATAGACGTAACCGTACTGCATGAAGATGGAGGCCATGTCCTTTTTCTTGACCGCCTTGCCGGCAGCGGCAAACTGAGCCACGGCGGCAGTGGGGGTGGACTTGGAGGACTGTCCGCCGGTGTTGGAGTAGACCTCGGTGTCGAAGATGAAGATGTTCACATTCTCATGGGAGGCGAGGACGTGGTCCACACCGCCGTAGCCGATGTCGTAGGCGAAGCCGTCGCCGCCGAAGATCCACATGGACTTCTTGGTCAGCAGATCCTTGCGCTCCAGAATGGCGCGGGCTGCGGTGCAGGCGGGGCACAGGCACTTCTTGCCGTTGGCCAGCCACTGCTCCTCGAAGGGAGTGCCGGTCTGATCCTGATGGGCGAAGTAATCCTCGATCAGGGCGACCAGCTTGTCGCCGGTCTCGCGGGACTTGGCGGGATCATCCTTATTCTCCAGCCATGCCTTGCCGGCGGCCACGATGTCCTCATCGGCGAAGTCCAGACCGCACAGCGTCTCGACCTCCTCGATCAGCTTGGCGCGGCGCTGGGTGACGGCCAGGTTCATGCCGTAGCCGAACTCGGCGGCGTCCTCGAACAGGGAGTTCTCCCAAGCGGGGCCCTGGCCCTTGCTGTTGACGGTGTAAGGAGTGGAAGGTGCGCTGCCGCCCCAGATGGAGGAGCAGCCGGTGGCGTTGGCCACATACATACGGTCGCCGAACAGCTGAGTGATCAGCTTGGCGTAAGGAGTCTCGCCGCAGCCGCCGCAGGCGCCGGAGAACTCAAGCAGAGGCTGCTTGAACTGGGCGGTGACGACGGTCAGCGGGCCCATGTCCTTCTCGGTGGTGGAGTAAGCGGTGGCGTTGAAGATCTCCTGCTCAGTCTCCTGCTCATGCAGCGGCTTCATGGTCAGCGCCTTGGCGGGGCAGACGTTTGCGCAGCTGCCGCAGCCGGTGCAGTCCAGCGGGGAGACGATCATGGCGAACTTGTAGTCGGCATACTTCTTGTTGCGGAAGTCGGCCATCTTCATGCCGGCAGGTGCCTTGGCGACCTCGTCGGCATCCAGCGCCAGAGGACGG
Source organism: uncultured Clostridia bacterium (assembly GCA_937907975.1). Lineage (GTDB taxonomy): Bacteria > Bacillota > Clostridia > Oscillospirales > Oscillospiraceae > UMGS1766. Next base: position 1,372 of record CALEQS010000292.1, read on the forward strand.
ATGACAGCGTGGGGGCAGACCATGGAGCACTGGTTGCACTGAATGCACTTGGTGCTGTCCCACTCGGGCACGGTGACGGCGGTGGCGCGCTTCTCATAGGCGGCGGTGCCGGCGGGCAGGGTGCCGTCCACGCCGGGCAGGACCTGGCTGGTGGTCAGCACGTCGCCTTCCATGGCGGCGGCAGGCAGCATCATGGTGTCCAGATAGGACTGAACGTCGGCGCGGTCGGACTTGCCGGCGGAAGGCTTGGGGCCGTCCTCGGCGGTGGCCCAGTCAGCGGGGATGTCCAGCTTGACCAGAGCGGTCAGGCCGGCGTCCACGGCGGCCTTGTTCATGTCGACCACGTTCTGGCCCTTGGCGCCGTAAGAGGTCTCGATGGCAGCCTTCATATACTTGACGGCATCGTCAATGGGAATGATGTTGGCCAGCTTGAAGAAGGCAGCCTGCAGCACCATGTTGGTGCGGCCGCCCAGGCCAATCTCACGGGCGATCTTGGTGGCGTCGCAGGTGTAGACGTTCACGCCGTACTTGGCGATGTGGCGCTTGGCGGCGCCGGGCAGGACCTGGCCCAGCTCCTCGACGGTCATGCCGGTGTTGATGAGGAAGGTGCCGCCGCGCTTGACGTCCTGTGCGACCTGATACTTGGCCAGGTAAGCGGGGTTGTGGCAGGCCACGAAGTCAGCCTGCTTGACATAGTAGGTGGACTTGATCTCCTGAGGGCCGAAGCGCAGGTGGCTGATGGTGATGCCGCCGGACTTCTTGGAGTCATACTGGAAGTAGGCCTGCACCTTCAGGTCGGTGTGGTCACCGATGATCTTGATGGAGTTCTTGTTGGCACCGACGGTGCCGTCAGAGCCCAGGCCCCAGAACTTGCAGGAGGTGGTGCCGGCGGGAACGATGTCGGGCTCCTCGGTGATGGGCAGGCTCAGGTTGGTCACATCATCAAACAGGTTGATGGTGAAGCCGTTGACGGGCTTGTCGCTCTCACCGTTGCGGAACGCGGCGATGATGCCGCCGGGGGTGGTGTCCTTGCTGCCCAGACCGTAGCGGCCGCCGCACAGCTTGACATCAGCGAACTTGGAGCCGCGGATGGCGGCAGCCACGTCCAGATACAGGGGCTCGCCGGGAGCGCCGGGCTCCTTGCAGCGGTCCATGACCACGATGCTCTTGCAGGTGTCGGGGATGGCCTCGACGAACTTGGCCTGCGCGAAGGGACGGTACAGGCGGACCTTGATGAGGCCGACCTTCTCACCCTTGGCGGTCAGATAGTCGATGACCTCCTCGGCGGCGTCGCACATGGAGCCCATGGCGACCATGACGGTCTCGGCGTCGGGTGCGCCGTAGTAGTTGAACAGCTTGTAGTTGGTGCCGATCTTGGCGTTGACCTGATCCATGCAGCCCTGAACGATGTCGGGGAAGGCGTCATAGTACTTGTTGGCGGCCTCACGGGTCTGGAAGAAGATGTCGGGGTTCTGGTTGGAGCCGCGCAGCACGGGATGCTCCGGGTTCAGGGCGCGGGCGCGGAACTTGGCGATGGCGTCCCAGTCGACCATCTCGGCCAGATCCTTGTAGTCCCACACGGCGACGCGGCGGATCTCGTGAGAGGTGCGGAAACCGTCGAAGAAGTGCAGGACCGGCACACTGCCCTTAATGGTGGACAGGTGGGCGACGGCGCCCAGGTCCATGGCCTCCTGAGGGTTGGTGGAGGCGATCATGGCGTAGCCGGTCTGACGACATGCCATCACGTCGGAGTGGTCTCCGAAGATGCTCAGGGCATGGGTGGCCAGCGCACGGGCGGAGACGTTGATAACGCCGGGCATCAGCTCACCGGCAATCTTGTACATATTCGGGATCATCAGCAGCAGGCCCTGAGAAGCGGTGTAGGTGGTGGTCAGAGCGCCGGCGGTGATGGAACCGTGAACAGCGCCGGCCGCGCCGCCCTCGGACTGCATTTCAGCGATCTTAACGGTCTGGCCGAAGATGTTCTTCAGACCGTGAGCGGACCATTCATCGGTCAGCTCTGCCATGACAGAAGAAGGGGTGATCGGGTAGATCGCGGCGACTTCCGTAAAGGCATAGGATACGGTGGCGGCAGCAGTGTTGCCGTCCATGGTTTTCAGTTTACGAGCCATGTTTTGTTCCTCCTTTATGTTTTCCCTGATCGGAGTTTTCCCATTTGATACGGTGTCCATTATATAAGTTTCGCACAAATTTGTAAAGCGTTTACCCCCAAATTCCCCAGTATTTTCAATAACTTTTTGACATTCGGAAAAGTGTTTTGTAAAAATTCCTTTAATTCCAACGCTTTGCTGTCCTGAAGTTTTTTCTCCTTGTGTTTTGTGCCCCGCGGCGGTATCATTAAAATGATGAGATATATTGTCTGCGGCGCACCAAAGGCTCACCCCCCCCCAAGGGGAAGCCTTCGATAGTCTGTACCATCCCAAAACCCATACCAGATCCAGATGATAAAAAGGAGGCATCCCATGGTCGTTTCCATTGATTCCCTCGGCCTGCACGGCATTGACGGCTACGGCGTGCGGGTGGAGTGCGATCTGGCGGGCGGACTGCCCGCCTTTGAGATCGTGGGACTGCCGGACGCCGCCGTCAAGGAGGCCAAGGAGCGGGTGCGCGCCGCCATCCGCAACGCCGGGTTCCGGTTCCCGGTCTCCCGGATCACGGTGAACCTCTCCCCCGCCGACCGGAAAAAGGAGGGCACGGTGTACGACCTGCCCATCCTGCTGGGCATTTTAAAAGCCTCCGGCGAGCTGGACGCCGATCTGTCCGGTTGTGCCTTTGTGGGCGAGATCGGCCTGACCGGGCTGGTGCGGGGCGTGAAGGGTATGCTGCCCATGGCGCTGGCGGCCCGGGAGATGGGCATAGCAAAACTGTTCGTCCCGGCAGACAATGCCCCGGAGGCCACGCTGGCCGGCGGAATGCAGGTCTACCCGGTGGAGACCGTGGGCCGGCTGCTGGACCACCTGACCGGCCGGGAGATGCTGGAGCAGGCCCCGGTCTGGGAGCCGGGGGCCGATGAGGAGTCCCAGCCCGACTTTGCCGACGTGAAAGGACAGGCCCACGTCAAGCGGGCACTGGAGATCGCCGCCGCAGGCGGACACCATATTCTAATGGTGGGCCCGCCGGGCTCCGGCAAGAGTATGCTGGCCAAGCGCCTGCCCTCCATCCTGCCCGAGATGACCCGTGCAGAGGCGCTGGAGAGCACGAAGATCTGGAGCGTGCAGGGCCTGACCGGCCGGGAGCATCCCCTGCTCACCCGCCGCCCCTTCCGTGCGCCCCATCACACCGTCTCCGCCGCGGCCCTGTCCGGCGGCGGCTCCACCCCGCGCCCTGGCGAGATCAGCCTGGCCCACAACGGCGTGCTGTTTCTGGACGAGCTGCCGGAGTTCCGGCGGGATTCGCTGGAGGTGCTGCGCCAGCCGCTGGAGGACGGCGTCGTCCAGATCTCCCGGGTGGCGGGCACCATGCGCTATCCCGCCCGGTTCCAGCTGGTGTGCGCCATGAACCCCTGCAAATGCGGCTGGTACGGCCACCCGTCCGGAAAGTGCACCTGCTCGGAGCAGTCCATCCGCCAGTACCTCTCCCGGCTCTCCGGGCCGCTGCTGGACCGGATCGACATTCAGGTAGAGGTGCCCGCGCTGAACTTTGACGAGCTGCGCCAGACCGAGCCGTCGGAGCCCAGCTCCGCCATCCGGGCCCGGGTGGAAAAGGCGAGGGCGCGCCAGACGGCCCGGGGCGTGGACTGCAACGCCCACCTGGCCGGGGCTCAGCTCCGGGAGGCCTGCGCGCTGGACAGCGCTGGAGAGGGGCTGATGAAAACGGCCTACAACGCCATGAATCTCTCCGCCCGCAGCTATGACCGCATCCTCCGGGTGGCCCGCACCATCGCCGATCTGGACGGAAGCGAGCGCATCGAGCCCGCCCACCTGGCCGAGGCCATCCAGTACCGCACCACCGAGGTGCTGCGGAG
>CALEQS010000293.1 GCA_937907975.1 uncultured Clostridia bacterium
CGGACTGAGAAGTGTTTTTTCCGAGGTACACGCCCCCGGAAAAAACTGATTTTACCTCATTCCGTCATCTGCGGATGACGGAATTCTACGAACTCAACTCATAGACGGAAACAGCGTCTTCGCCGCGAATTTCAGGCCGTCGATCAGCGCATCCACTTCTTCTTTTGTGGAATCTCCGCTGAAGCTGACCCGGAATGCGCCGTCCCGCTGGGGCTTGGTCAGGTTCATGGCCGCGTAGACATGGCTGGGCCTGCCCCGGTGGCAGGCGCTTCCGGCGGAGACGCAGACGCCCCGGTCACCCAGCACCCGCACCAGCACCTCGCTCTTATAGCCGGTCATGGTAAGCGCCAGCACATGAGGGGCATCTCCCTCGATCACCGGTGCCACCTGCGGCACCTCCTCCGCAATGCGGCGGAGTGTATAATCCTTCAATTCCTGCATATGGGCGATGTCCGCATCCCGGCGCGCCAGCCCCAGCTCACAGGCCCTGGCAAAGGCGGCGATCTGCGCCGTAGGCTCCGTGCCGCTTCTCAGGCCGTTCTCCTGTCCGCCGCCCAGAATAAAGGGCTTCAGCTTCAAGCCGTTTCGGATGTACATGGCGCCAATGCCCTTGGGCGCGTGCACCTTATGGCCGCTGACGGCCAGCAGATCCACGCCAAGGCTTTTGGGCGTAAAGGGCACCTTCAGAAAAGCCTGTACTGCGTCGCAGTGGAACAGCGCGGGCGCCCCGGAGCGCTTGACGATCTGAACTGCCTCCCTGACCGGAAGCACGCTGCCCAGCTCGTTGTTCACCAGCATCATGGACACGAGAATGGTGTCCGGCCGGAGCGCCCGCTCCAGCTCTGCAAGATCAATGGTGCCCCGGGCAGTGGGCTGGAGGTAAGTCACCTCATACCCCTCCTGCTCCAGCTCTGCAACGGGGTTGAGCACTGCGTGGTGCTCGATCGCGGTGGTGATGATGTGCTTTCCCTTCCGCCTTCCATACTCCGCGGCGGCGCGAACGGCCCAGTTGTCACTCTCGGTGCCGCAGGAAGTAAAGGTGACCTCCTTGGGACTGCATCCCAGTGCCTTCGCCACAGCGGCCCGGTCCGCTTCCAACGCCTTTGCCGCTCCGGAGGCCGCCGGATAGCGGGACGAGGGGTTGAAATAGCGCTCGGTCATGGCCTCCACCGCCGCCTGCGCCGCCTCTGGCCAGACCCGGGTGGTGGCGGCATTGTCCAGATAGGCGATCATGCTTCCACCAGCTTTCCGATCAAATGGGTGCCGTTGATCTCCGTCAGCTCCACCTGACGGAGCTGATTGTGGAGGTTATCCACGCTCTCCGCGCGCACCTCAATATAGTTCGGCGTGTGGCCGCGCCACGCGCCGTCCTTCTCCTCTTCAAACAGGACAGGAACGGTCCTGCCCAGCTGACGGCCCAGATAGGCCTGCTCCATCTCGCCTGCGACAGCGGCGGCGCGATGGGCCCGCGCCTCCTTCTCCTGCATGGGCACCTGACCGGGCATATCACAGGCCGGGGTGCCGGTGCGGCGGGAGTAAGGGAAAACGTGCATGGCGGAAAAGGCGGCCTTCTGGATAAAGGCCAGCGTCTGTTCAAACTCCTCCTCCGTCTCCCCCGGGAAACCGGTGATGAGGTCGGTCGTAATGGCCGGATCGTCAAAATATTGCCGCAGAAGCGCGCAGGACTCCAGATACCGCGCCGTGTCGTACTTCCGGTTCATCCGCTTCAGTGTGGCGTCACAGCCGCTCTGGAGGGAGAGGTGGAAGTGAGGGCACAGATTGGCGAGCTTTGCGGCCCGGGCGCAGAAGTCCTCGGTGATGGTGCGGGGCTCCAGACTGCCCAGCCGGGTGCGCAGAGCGGGCACAGCGGCGCAGAGGGCCTCCAGCAGGTCGATGAGGCTCTGACCGTTTTTCAGATCTTTGCCCCAGCTGGAGATCTCAATGCCGGTGACCACGATCTCCTGATAGCCCTCCCCTGCCATGCGCCGTGCCTCTGCCACCGCCTCATCCAGCGGCAGGGAGCGCACCGGTCCTCTGGCGTAAGGAATGGCGCAGTAGGTGCAGAAATTGACACAGCCGTCCTCCACCTTGAGCATACAGCGGGTGCGCCCCTCCAGTCCGCCGGCGGGCAGAAACTCGAACTCCCGCCGCCGCATAACTGCGTCCACATTGACGCGCTGTTTTCCATGGACGGCCTGCTCCAGATCGTCCAGAAACTGCATCCGATCCCCGGTGCCGTAGATCAGATCCACATCCAGCTCCTCCAGCTGCTCCGGAGAGATCTGGGCATAACAACCGCAGACTGCCACCACGGCGTCCGGACTTCTGCGCCGGGCGCGGCGAATCATCTGACGGGATTTTTTGTCGCTGACCGCCGTGACCGTGCAGGTATTGACGATGTAGGCGTCCGCCGGCTCCTCGAAATCCACCAGCTCATGGCCCCGCTGACGCAGAATGCTCTCCATGGCCTGCGTCTCATATTGATTCACTTTGCATCCCAAAGTATAAATGGCAATTTTCATACAATTCCACCTGTGTGTATAGATAATGATATTATAGCGTTTTCCGGCATTTCTGTCAAAAAAGAAACATCCCGCCCTCCGCAGATGAAACGATGTTCCAAAATCCGCCGAACCCCATTGCAATCGGCGGATTGTATGCTAAAATAACTTTCATATCAACAGTTTAAATCGAAGCAGAGAAGGAGGGCCCGCCATGGCGGATGAGCACAACTTTTTTGCCCTGATCTCCCGGATGAAGTACATCGACCGCTGGGCGCTGATGCGCAACACGGAGACGGAGAATATTCAGGAGCACTCCCATCAGGTGGCCGTGCTGGCCCACGCGCTGGCGGTGATCGCCAATCAGCGCTTCGGCGCGCAGTTTGACCCGGGCCGGGTGGCTGTGGCGGCGCTCTATCATGATGCCACTGAGATCATCACCGGCGATATGCCCACCCCCATCAAGTATTACAACTCCACTCTGCGGGACTCCTACAAGCAGGTGGAGGCCGCCGCCGCTGACCGACTGCTCAGTATGCTCCCGCCGGAACTGCGGCCGGAGTTTGAGCCCTACCTGCGGGAGAGCGACCCGGAGATCCACGCCTATGTGAAGGCGGCGGACAAGCTGTCCGCCTACCTCAAGTGCGTGGAGGAGGTCAAGGCGGGCAACAGCGAGTTCCGCCTTGCCAAAGAGCAGACCTGGGCGGCGCTGATGGAGAAGCCCCTTCCCGCCCTGCAATACTTCATCGACCAATTTCTGCCCAGCTTCGAGCTGACGCTGGACGAGCTTCAAAAGTAAAGGAGAGTCATAAATTATGCGCGCAATCGTTTCTGTGATCGGCAAGGATCAGGTAGGCATCATCGCCAACATCTGTTCCCTGCTCTCTGCCCATCAGGTCAATGTGCTGGACATCAGCCAGACCGTGCTTCAGGGTTACTTCACCATGATCATGGTGGTAGATACCTCCGCCTGCCCGGTGGATTTTGCCGCTCTGGTCACTGAGCTGGAGCAGGAGGGCACCAAGCTGGGCCTGACCATCCACGCCCAGCGGGAAGACATCTTCAACGCCATGCACCGGATCTGAGGAGTGGTTGACTATGCTGAGTAAAGACGAGATCCTCCAGACGATCCATATGATCGACCAGCAGCACCTGGACATCCGCACCATCACCATGGGCATCTCCCTGCTGAGCTGCGCCAACCCGGATGCCAAGGTCTGCTGTCAGAATATCTATGACAAAATCTGCAAAAAGGCCGAGCATCTGGTTTCCACCGGCGAGGCCATCGAGCGGGAGTTCGGCATTCCCATCGTCAACAAGCGCGTCAGCGTCACCCCTATCTCTCTGGTGGCGGCGGGCTGTGACACAGAGGACTATGTCCCCTTCGCCCAGGCGCTGGACCGGGCGGCCCACACGGTGGGCATCAACTTTCTCGGCGGTTACTCTGCTCTGGTTCAGAAGGGCATGACTGAGTCCGACGTCAAGCTCATCCGCTCCATCCCAGAGGCGCTGGCCACCACTGAGCTGGTGTGCTCCTCCATCAACGTGGGCTCCACCCGGGCGGGCATCAACATGGACGCCGTCAAGCTCATGGGCGAGACCGTGAAGGCCGCCGCCGACCGCACCGCTGACCGGGGCGGCTTCGGCTGTGCCAAGCTGGTGGTGTTCTGCAACGCCGTGGAGGACAACCCCTTCATGGCCGGCGCCTTCCACGGCGCGGGCGAGGCGGAGCGCATCATCAACGTGGGCGTATCCGGCCCCGGCGTGGTGTATCACGCCCTCCAGGCCGTGAAGGGCCAGCCCTTCGACGTGGTGGCCGAGACCATCAAAAAGACCGCCTTCCGCATCACCCGTATGGGACAGCTGGTGGCGCAGGAGGCCAGCCGCCGCCTGAACACCCCCTTCGGCATCGTGGATCTGTCCCTCGCTCCCACCCCCGCTGTGGGTGACAGCGTAGCCCGCATTCTGGAGGAAATGGGCCTTGAGACCTGCGGCACCCACGGCACTACGGCCGCACTGGCCCTGCTGAACGACGCGGTCAAGAAGGGCGGCGTTATGGCGTCCTCCTCCGTAGGCGGCCTGTCCGGCGCCTTTATCCCCGTCTCTGAGGACGAGGGCATGATCGCCGCCGCCCAGTCCGGCGTGCTGACGCTGGACAAGCTGGAGGCCATGACCTGTGTCTGCTCTGTCGGCCTTGACATGATCGCCGTCCCCGGCGACACCCCCGCCGAGACCATCGCCGCCATCATCGCTGACGAAGCCGCCATCGGCATGATCAACAACAAAACCACCGCTGTCCGCGTCATTCCCGCCCCCGGCCTGGATGTGGGCGACACGGTGGAAATGGGCGGCCTGCTGGGCTCCGCCCCGGTCATGCCGGTGCACAAATCCTCCTCTGCCGACTTTATCCACCGCGGCGGACGCATCCCCGCGCCGCTTCACAGCTTGAAGAACTGACGGTCTTCTAATTGACCCGCCTTTGGGCGGATCAATTAGAGGGGCTTCATCTGAAAAGCACCTCGATTTGCTGCGCAAATAGTCGGCACTTTTCAGATGCGCAGTATCATTTCCGAGGTACACGCCCCCGGAAATGATCGTACTGCATTTTCTTCCACCGTCTGCGGATGGTGGAATTCTGTGAAACGGCATATACTGATTATCTCAGCAAAGGCACGCATTTTTTCGGAATGCGTGCCTTTTTGCGCGTTTGTTCACAAAAAGTTTAATTTAGCACTTCACTGCGGTGATTGACAACGAGTTGAAAAGCCGGTATAATTATCTCACACTATGAGCCATATTGTGAGGTGACCCATATGACACGGCAGGCAGAGGCCGAGGAGCTGATCCGGCTGATGCGTGAACTGGGTCAGCTGTCCGAGCACGAGGACACCAAGCTGACCACCCGGGGCGAGGGCGCACTGCTCACCCACCTGGCGCTGGGCCATAACGGCGCCACCGCCGGCGAACTGCGGCAGGCGTTGGAGGTCGGCTCCAGCCGGGTGGCAAATGCCCTGAAACATCTGGAGTCCCAGGGGCTGATCCACCGCGCCGCTTCCGAGGAGGATGGCCGGGTGGTGCAGGTCTTTCTCACCCAGAAGGGCCGCGATCTTATCACTGAGCGCTACCACCGCCTGCTACACCGGGTCAACCTGGTACTGGATGAGATGGGCGAAGAGGATAGCGCCGAGTACCTGCGGCTGACCCGCAAACTGATCCAGGCGATGGCCAAGGCCGCCGGACAAATGGAGCCGGCATGAAACGCCCGCCTGTTATTTCGTAAGGAGGTAATTCCATGGCTGAAAAAAGAGACTATTCTGAGATCACGCCTGAGATCCGGGCGCTGGCCGCCCACTGCTCCGAGGACTGCGTGATCGACAAGGAGCTTTACACCAAATACAAAGTCAACCGCGGTCTGCGCGACCTGAACGGCAACGGCGTGCTCACCGGCCTGACGGAGATCAGCGAGATCCAGGCCAAGACCCCCGACGGCGAGAGCTGTGACGGCTCTCTGTTCTACCGGGGCTACAATGTGCGCGATCTGGTCAAGGGCTTTCTGAAGGACGGCCGCTTCGGCTTTGAGGAGATCACCTACCTCCTGCTGTTCGGCGATCTGCCCTCCGCCGCCGAACTGGACAGCTTCCGGGATGTGCTGGCGGACTACCGCTCCCTGCCCAACTCCTTTGTGCGGGACATCATCATGAAGGCCCCCAGCACTGACATCATGAACTCCATGGCCCGGAGCGTGCTCACGCTGTACTCCTATGACAACCGGCCCAATGACACCTCCATCCCAAACGTCCTGCGGCAGTGCCTTCAGCTGATCGCCACCTTCCCCCAGCTGGCGCTCTACGGCTATCAGGCCTACGACTACTATATTCAGGATAAGACCAGCTTCTTCATCCACGACCCGGTGCCCGGGCTGTCTACCGCTGAGAACATCCTGCATATGCTCCGCCCGGACTCCAAGTTCACCGAGACCGAAGCTCGGGTGCTGGACATGGCGCTGGTGCTCCACGCGGAGCACGGCGGCGGCAACAACTCCTCCTTCACCACCCACGTCGTCACCTCCTCCGGCACCGACACCTACTCCGCCATTGCGGCGGCGCTGGGCAGTCTGAAGGGCCCTAAGCACGGCGGCGCCAACATCAAAGTGGTGCATATGTTTGACGAGATCAAGCACCAGGTGGGCGACTGGAAGGATGACGATGAGTTGCGCACCTATCTGGAAAAAATCCTCCACGGCGATGCCTTCGACCACGCCGGACTCATCTACGGCGTCGGCCACGCCATCTACTCCAAGTCTGACCCCCGCGCCGAGATCTTCAAGTCCTTCGTCCACCAGCTGGCGGCGGAAAAGGGCATGGAGGCCGAATATCAGCTCTACTCTTCTGTGGAGCGGCTGGCCCCCCAGATTATCAGCGGTGAGCGCCGGATGTACAAGGGCGTCAGCGTCAATGTGGACTTCTACTCCGGCTTCGTCTATCAGATGCTGGGCATTCCGGAAGAGCTGTTCACGCCCCTGTTTGCCATTGCCCGTATCTCCGGCTGGAGCGCCCACCGGCTGGAGGAACTGGTCAACGGCAACCGCATCATCCGCCCCGCCTACAAGGCCATTCTGCCCCGGCGGGAGTACAAGGAAATTGCGCAGAGATAAAGAAAAACGTCTGTCCTATGGACAGGCGTTTCAGTTTGTCGAAAAAGTGAAATCTGTATTGCTTGCGTGCAAGAGCCTCGCAGAGTTCCGT
>CALEQS010000294.1 GCA_937907975.1 uncultured Clostridia bacterium
GCACCCGGGCGTTCTCGCCCACATAGATCTCCACGCAGCCGGCGTGGAGGTTGGCTACATTATATTTAGGGGCGGAGCAGCCCTCGATGAAGTGGAGGTAAGCGCCCTTTTCCACGATGATCAGGGTGTGCTCGAACTGGCCCGCGCCGGGGGCGTTCAGCCGAAAGTAGGACTGGAGCGGGATCTCCACGCTGACCCCCTCGGGAACATAGACGAAGGAGCCGCCGCTCCACACCGCGCCGTGCAGGGCGGCAAACTTGTGGTCGGTGGGGGGCACCAGCTTCATGAAGTGCTTGCGCACCATCTCGGCATAGGGGCCGGTCAGGGCGCTCTCCATGTCGGTGTACACCACGCCCTGGGCGGCCACCTCGGCCTTCACGTTGTGGTAGACCACCTCGGAGTCATACTGAGCGCCCACACCGGCCAGCGCGGCCCGCTCGGCCTGGGGGATGCCCAGGCGCTCAAAGGTGTTCTTGATGTCGTCGGGCACCTCGCTCCACTTGCCCCGCATCTTGGTGTTGGGGCGGACGTAGGTGACGATATTGTCCATATTCAGACCGTCCAGAGAGGGGCCCCAGTTGGGAATGGGGGTCTGGTTGTAGGTCTGGAGGGATTTCAGGCGGAAAATGCGCATCCACTCCGGGTCGTGCTTTTCTTCGGAGATGCGCTCCACGATCTCCGGCGTCAGGCCGGAGGAGACCTCATAGGCGGCGTTGGGGGCATCCTTCACATCGTAGATGCTGCGGTCGACCTCGGCCACCTCGGTCTTTTCGGTGTCGAAGGCTCTCATTTTTCGGCCTCCTCTTTCAGCGCCTGGAAGCCCTCTTCAATGATCTCGCCCACCAGACGGCCGTCGCCGGTGCGGACGATCTTCTTGTCGTCCAGCACATGGACATAGTCCACGGTCAGGCCCTCCAGGATCTTGGCGTTGTGGGTGATGATGATGAGGGCGTTGTCCTTGTTGTGGTAGGCGCGCACGCCGTCGGCCACGGTCTTGACCGCGTCCACGTCCAGACCGGAGTCGGTCTCGTCCAGCAGGGCCAGCTTGGGCTTGAGCATCAGCAGCTGGAGGATCTCGGCCTTCTTCTTCTCGCCGCCGGAGAAGCCTACATTTAAATAACGGTCGGCGTAGGCGGGATCCATGCCCAGCGCCTCCATCTGGCGGCTCAGCTCCCGGCGGAAGGCGAGCACCTTCACGTCCTTGCCGGTGACCGCGCTCTGGGCGGTGCGCAGGAAGCCCTCCAGCGTCACGCCGGGGATCTCTTCGGGGGTCTGGAAGGACAGGAACATACCGGCCCGGGCGCGCACGTCGGCGCCCTCGTGGGTGACGTCCTTACCGCGGAAGATGATCTGGCCGCGGGTGACTGTGTAGCGGGGGTCGCCCATCAGGGCGGACATCAGGGTGGACTTGCCGGCGCCGTTGTGACCCATCAGAACGTGGGTCTCGCCGGGACACACCGTCAGGTTCAGGCCGTCCAGCAGAACTTTCTGTTCCTCACCGACCGTCACCTGTAAATCTTTCACTTCCAGCAGCGGACTGCTCATAGGAAACACCTCCATAAAAAGTAACCGAACCGCCTGCAAAACGGGCGTTTTTCGGATATGTCATTCGTTGCCTCTAGAATACTATACTATTTTTGTAGGAATTGCAAGAGCAAAACAAAAAATACTACTGAAAAAATAGGAAATGGCAGGCACCGGGGTGCCTGCCATGGGATTTGTGGATGGGGCGGGAGGATAAATCCCATGTCATTCTGAGGGAGCGTCAGTGGTCGAAGAATCTTACAGCACCGATGTCCGACAATCCGCATGGCAGTTGCAGAAGCGGGTGTTTTAAGATCCTTCGCTGCGCTCAGGATGACAATAAAACGAGAGCTTTCCAGGGTTAGGCCCTGGCTCCCCCTTTGGGGGAGCTGGCGCGAAGCGCCTGAGAGGGCTTTTTGCAGACTTGCAAGTGCATCGCCCTCTCCGTCACGGCGTTCCGCCGTGCCACCTCTCCCAGAGGGAGAGGCAAGTTTAGGTGCCCAACAAACTTACCTTCCAATTCATCCCCGCGCTGTTACGCGTTCCGACCCAGCTCCCGTGTCTGCTCCAGAGCGGGATGGCGCTGCTCTTTGACTGCGCCGGGGGCGTCCACACCGCCGGCGAAGGCGGTACCGGCCAGCCGGGCATGCTCATAGCAGTCGATCCAGCCGGTCAGGCCGCTGACGGCCCGGTCGGGCACGCCAGGGGCATCCTCGGCGGCGGTAGTCAGCATATAGATGTCCCGGAAGGCGTAGTCCGACGTGTAGAGGGCATTGGCCCGGTCCAGCAGGGTCTTGAGCTGGCCGCTCATTTCATAATAGTAGATCGGGGTGGCAAAGGCAATGACGTCGGCGGTGCGCATCTGCTCGGCGATGGCGTTGACATCGTCGTCGATCACGCAGTGCCCCAGCTTCATGCAGGCCATGCACCCCTGACAGAATGCGATCTTTTTGCCCCGCAGGCTGATCTTCTCCACCTGATGTCCGGCCTCGGCGGCACCGGCGGCAAAGGCGTCGGCCAGTGCGTCGGAATTGCTGTTGGCGCGCAGGCTGGATGAGATCACAAGAACTTTTTTCGCCATATCTGATTTCCTCCTGTATGCGGCGGTTCAGACTGCCGCCGCAGTGTTAGGTCCATCTTACACCTTGAAGCCGGCTCCAGGTCAAGAGGAAAAACTCACTTTTCCGGCTCGTCCATGGCGCTGTGGAGGACGCTGATGATCATGCGGTAGATGAGGGCGGCCATATAGTCGGGGGTCTTGTCGCCCAGCGCGCCGGACAGCCACGCCTTGATCACGCCGACGCACCCGGCAAGACAGAAGGAATAGGCGCAGGCCAGGTTGGCATCCCGCTCCGGGAAGCTCTTTTTCAGCACATTAAAACTGTACTTGGACAGCATGGACTCGATCTGGGTGAGAAAGCCGATGTCGCCGTGGGGGCCCAGCAGAGCGGAGACGATGTCCCGGTTGTCCTCCAGAATGGAAAACACGTCCACGATGAAGGGGAAGGCCTCCTCCTCCAGCGTGCCGGCGGCATGGGCCTGAAACGTGCTCTCCAGCTCCTCGAACAGCTCCTTCTCGATGCTGTCCAGCATATTATAAATATCGGTATAGTGCAGATAGAAGGTGGAGCGGTTGATGTCCACCCGTTCCACCAGCTCTTTGACGGTGATCTCGCTGACGCTCTTCTCCTGCATCAGCTCCGCCAGCCCCTTGCGGAGCTGGGCGCGGGTCTTTCGGATGCGGCGATCCGTCTTTTCAGCCATAAAACCAGACTCCTTTTCGTGAAAATGTTGAATAAAATGTGAATTATTTTGTCTAAAACGTCAAATTAGTGACGCCGTGTCTATTAACAAACAAATAATAGACGATGTGGCGCTTGCTATTCATCCACACCATTAGTATAATTCCTGTTGTCAAAAAAAGCAACACCATATTGATTAAACAATATTACGTCACAGCGCAATAGGAAAGGAGAGGATCATCAAATGCTGAAAAATGAATGGAAGCATCTGGTGAAAAACAAGCTGATGCTGGTCGTGGTGATCGCAGTCATCACCATTCCCACGATCTATACGACGCTGTTCCTCGGTTCCATGTGGGATCCCTATGGAAACGTGGATAAGCTGCCGGTGGCAGTGGTGAACAACGACCAGCCGGTGGATTATGAAGGAGAGACGCTGAACGTCGGCCAGGAAATGGTCGACCAGCTGAAGGACGACGGCTCGCTGGATTTCCGCTTTGTGGACAGTGAGAGCGCTCAGCAGGGGCTGGCAGACGGTGATTACTACATGGTCATCACCATCCCGGAGAATTTCTCTGCCAACGCCTCCAGCCTGACCAGCGACGATCCGGAGAAGATGGAGCTCAGCTATGAGACCAACCCCGGCACCAACTACATCGCCTCCAAGATGAGCGAGACGGCCATGAAGACCATCGAGGCCTCCGTCCGGGAGAGCGTGACCAAGACCTATGTGCAGGCCGTGTATGACCAGATCGGCGTCATTGGCGACGGTATGCAGGATGCCGCTGACGGCACCGGAGAGCTTCAGGACGGCGCCGTTCAGCTGAAGGACGGCAACACCACCATGACCGACGGCCTTCAGACGCTGGCCGACAGCACCCTGACCTTTGTGAACGGCAGCGAGGAGCTGACCGAGGGCCTGGCCAGTTATGTGGACGGTGTCAGCACCGTGAACGACGGCGCCCAGACCCTGAACGACGGTGCACAGACCCTGAATGACGGCGCGCAGCAGGTGAACGACGGCGCCCAGTCCCTGAAGGACGGGGCCCAGACCCTGAACGACGGCACCCGGACCCTGGCCGATGGTGCGCAGGCCCTGAACGACGGCATCCAGTCCGCCAAGGACGGCGGCGCCTCTCTGGTCAGCGGCACACAGCAGGTGAATGACAATATGACCACGCTGAATGCGGGTCTGACGCAGCTCTATTCCGCCACGGTGACGCTCCCTGAGTCCACTGCGGCACTGGACAGCGGCGTGGGCAGCGTTCAGAGCGGCATCGGCCAGCTCCAGAGCGGCAATCAGCAGCTTCAGGCCGGCGCGGCTCAGCTGAGCGGCGGCGCGCAGCAGCTGGATGCGGGCCTTGCCCAGATCGTGGGCGAGGACAACGCCAACTCCGTGAAGCTCCGCACCGGTGCGGAGCAGGTCATGGGTGGCATTGACACCATGGTGAGCACTATGAACAGCATGGTGTCCAGTGCCAATGAGTCCCTTGTGAACACGGCGGACACCGTCCGCACCAGTGCGAGCCAGATCCAGAGCAATCTGATCGACACCAGCAGCGCGGAGGAGAGCGTTCAGGCGGCGTCTGCCGTCGTGACCGCGGCTGTGCAGAACGGACAGCTCAGCGCCGAGGATGCCGCTGCGATCTCCGAGGCATTGAAGGAATCGCTGACTGCGGCCAAGACGAACTATGCCTGCGGCACCAAGGCTGTTGAGGGCATGGATCAGATCGCTGATGGCCTGGAAAACGGCCAGATGACGCTGGATGAAGCCACGCAGACGAAGATCGCTGCCCTGCAGCAGGGAGCCAGCGATCTGAATGACGGTGTGAAAAGTTATACTGCCGGCGTCGATCAGGCGGCGGCGGGCACCTCCTCTCTGGTGAGCGGCGCGAGCCAGATCTCTGACGGCCTGACCCAGTCCGGCTCCGGCCTGGATGCACTGGCCAGCGGCACCGCCCAGGTCAAGGCGGGCACCAGCCAGCTGGCTGCCTCCGCTCCTACGCTGAGCGGCGGCATTGCCCAGGTCCAGCAGGGCGGCGCGGCGCTTCAGTCTCAGGGCACTTCCGCTCTGGTGAGCGGCGCGGCTCAGCTGTACGGCGGCCTGACTCAGCTGGCCGACGGCTCCAACACGCTGGCTGTTGGCAGCACCACGCTGTATGCGGGCACTCAGAGTCTGCTCACCGGCAGCAATACGCTGGCGGCCGGGACCCAGAGCCTGGCGGACGGCTCCACCACCCTGGCAGCCGGTACCACCACTTTGGCTGACGGCACCAAGACGCTGGTCAGCAACAACGACACTCTGATGAGCGGCGCGAACCAGCTGACCGACGGCGCAAGCCAGATCGCGGACGGCTCCGATCAGCTGCTCTCCGGCAGCAAGGAGCTGGGCGACGGCCTTGACACGCTGTATGACGGCACCGACACCCTGAAGTCCAGCCTCACCGATGCGGCGGACGAGGTGAAGGCCACCAACACCAGCGATGCCGCCGTGGATCTGTTCTCCGCCCCCGTGGACACCACCGAGGAGCAGATGACCACCGTTGAGAACAACGGCCACGCCATGGCGCCCTACATGATGAGCGTCGCCCTGTGGGTCGGCTGCATCGCCTTCAGCCTGATGTATCCTCTGACCGAGTATTACGGCGGCAAGCTGAAGTCCGGCATGGCCTGGTGGTTCAGCAAGGCCTCCGTACTCTACCTGATCGCCATTCTCCAGGCGATGTGCATGCTGCTCTGCCTGCACATCTTCGATGGCTTCAACCCCGCCAACTGGGGCCTGACCATCGCGGTGGCCATTGCGGCTTCGCTGGCGTTCATGTCCATCATGTACTTCTTCACCAATTTCATCGGCAAAGTGGGCAGCTTCCTGATGCTGGTGTTCATGGTGGTCCAGCTGGCCGGCAGTGTGGGCACTTACCCGCTGGAGATCTCCGGCCACTTTGTCAAGTACCTGCATGACTGGGTGCCCTTCACCTACACCGTGAAGGCCTTCCGCAGCACGATCGCCGGCGGCGAGAGTGTGGAGAGCTGCATCATCTTCATGCTGATCCTGTTCGTGGTGTTCAGCATCCTGAGCATCATGGTGTTCCGGGGCCGCGCCCGCAAGATCAAGGCCGGCAAGTCCACCCTGCATGATTGGCTGGATGCGCATCACCTCGCCTGACCTTCTTGAAAAAATGAAATCGTCGCAGAACATGGCGTTCTGCGGCGATTTTTTTTGCCTGCCGCGCCTGCGTCGAAACGATGGAATGTGACAGGGTGGTTCCTCTAAGATGAAAGCGCAGAGAGGAGA
>CALEQS010000295.1 GCA_937907975.1 uncultured Clostridia bacterium
CGGGAATTTGTCCGACTGGGCGATCTGGCCGAGGAAGGAGATCACCTTGCCCTGATAGCGGTCAGGATTATCCATGACGTCCACATACCAGACACCGTAGTCCTCGTCGCTCAACTCCAGCGTGGGCTTGCTGAGGTCAAAGGGGGGCGTGCCGTCGTCGTATTCCTCCATGCGCTCCTCGTTGTACTCCAGATACATCTGGGCACGGCGGTTGAGCATCTTCAGGTTGCGGCCCCGGAGCATATCGGCCAGTTCGTCGGTGCAGCGGTTAAAGATCACCATATCGGCGTTGCTGATGTGTTGCATCATGAGGGAGGACATATTCTTGGAGTACATATCAAAGGTGGTGGAGTCCACGGTGGTGACGATCTGATAGAGCACCCAGTGCTCGGGGAGCACATTCTGGATGTCCGGCAGGTTCCACATACCGTTGTATTCGATCACCACCTGAGTGGGATGGTACTTGTTGTCCAGCTTGGTGCAGGCTTCCTTTGTGAAGTCCTCCTGCTCCTCAAAGACCTGCATCCGCACGTCATAGTGCATGAGGGCCTGCTCGTCGTACTCCTCCTCGCCCTCTTCGGTCACCAGAAGCAGGGTGCGCTCGTCAGCGGTGAAGTTCTCACCGGTCAACATGGGGGAGATGAAGTTCGTCTTACCGGACTCCAGAAAGCCGCAGATCATATAGACGGGAATTTGCTGTTTGGCCATAGTGGTCGTTCCTCTCTTTCGCAGTTACAGGCCGAATACGCCGGGCAGCTCGTCCTCTTTCAAGCCGGAGCCGATGACGCACAGACGGCCGGTGTAGTCAGCGCCGCCGCTGCGCACATCAAATTCGCCGGGCACCATGTCGAAGTGAATCCAGCCGCCCTCGGCGTTGGGCACAATACCCTTGGCGCGCAGCACTGCGCCGTAAGCGCCGGTGTCCAGCGTCTCCAGCGCCTTGCGGATCTCGGCCTCAGTAAACTTCTTGGGGGTCTCAACGCCCCAGCTCACGAACACCTCGTCAGCATCGTGGCCGTGATGGTGGTGATGATGGTGGTGGTCATGGTCATGGCCGCAGCAGTCATGATCGTGATCATGGTGGTGATGCTCGTGTTCATCCTCGTCGTGGTCGTGATGATGATGCTCGTGCTCATCCTCGTCGTGGTCGTGGTGGTGATGCTCGTGCTCATCCTCATCGTGGTCGTGATGATGGTGATGGTCATGGCAGGAGCACTCGGGATCGTCGCACTCGTCGTTATCGTCGTCCCAGTCGGCGGCCTTGGCCTCGGCCATCAGTTCCTCAGCCAGCGAGTGGTGCGCCATGGCGGACAGGATCACATCGCCGGAGATCTGATCCCAGGGAGTGGTGATAATGGCGGCATTGGGATTGTGTTCCTTCAGGAGCTCCACCACCTCGTGCAGTTTCTCCTCGGTCATATCCTGCGTGCGGGAGAGGACGATGGTGCCGGCGGTCTCGATCTGGTCGTTGAAGAACTCGCCGAAGTTCTTCATATACATCTTGCACTTCTTGGCGTTGACAACGGCAACGGCGCTGCCCAGCACCATGGGGGTGGTCTTGTTGGCGTTGCCCACGGCGCGGCTTACGTCGCTCAGCTTGCCCACGCCGGAGGGCTCAATGATGACACGGTCGGGATGATACTGCTCCACCACATCGTGGAGGGCCTTGTTAAAATCGCCCACCAGAGAGCAGCAGATGCAACCGGAGTTCATCTCATTGATCTGGATGCCGGAATCCTTGAGAAAGCCGCCGTCGATGCCGATCTCACCAAATTCGTTTTCGATCAGCACCAGCTTCTGGCCCTTGAAGGACTCCTCCAGCAGCTTTTTGATGAGGGTGGTCTTGCCCGCGCCGAGGAAGCCGGAAATAATGTCGATAGTGGTCATGATAATTACCTCTTTGTTTGAGATTTTCAGGCGCTGTCCATTGCTGAGAGGACAGCGCAATTCTATTGTCAACTTTATATTGTATCGCAAATGAACAAAAATGCAAGCGGCGGAATGTAAACATTCCGAAAATTGAACGATCAAAAGCGGGGCGGCGCAGGTAAAAGCGCCGCCCCGCGGGACAGATGGTCATTCTGTTTCGCCGCTGCTGTGCTCCCGCAGACAGGGCATGGAGAAGAAAAAGGTGTTGCCGCCGTCGTCGGACTCGGCCCAGACCTTGCCATGGTGGTGCTTGGCCAGCTCCGTGGCGATGGCCAGCCCGAGGCCGTAGCCTGTCTCAGTGCGGGAGGGATCCGCCCGGTAGAACCGCTCGAAAATGCGTCCCAGCTGATCCCGCGGGATGGGCGTGCCCTGACTGCGCACGCTGAGCACCGCTTTTTTGCCCTCGGTGTGCAGCTTGACCGTGATGACGCTGTCAGCGGGGGCGTATTTGCAGGCATTGTCCAGATAGATGTCGATGATCCGCTTGAGCAGAGCGGCATCGCCGTTCACCTCTACATTTTCCTCCAGCACATCCTCAATGGTCTTGCCCTGCTCAAAGGCAATGGGCTCAAAGAGGAGCAGGGCATCCTCTGTAATGTCGCTGAGGGAGCAGCGGGTCATATTGAGCTGCTGAGTGGCGTTGTCGCTGCGGGCCAGCACCAGCATCTCCTCCACCAGCGCTTTCATCTGGTCGGAGGAGACCCGCACATTGTCCAGCCAGCGCCGGCGCTTTTCCGGGTCGGCGTCGCCGTACTCGTCCAGCATATCCAGACTGGAGAGAATGACCGTGAGCGGTGTTTTCAGCTCGTGGGAGGCGTCGGCCACGAACTGGCGCTGTTGCTTCCAGCTCTTTTCCACCGGACGGACGGCCCAACGGGCCAGCATCAGGCTGATAAAGAAGAAAACGGCCAGCGTGCCCAGACTGATAAAGCCCAGATTACGCCCCAGCGAGGTCAGCGTACTCTGTTCCTGAGTCAGATCCACATAGGCGATGCGGTAGCCGAACATACTGTTGGCCCGCAGAAAGCGCAGAGAATAGCCACCCTCGTGGATGGTGCCGGTCCGGGCTGGGGCCTCCAGCGCGTCGTGAACGACGGCCAGCAGAGTGTCCTGATCGGAGGTGTCAAAGAACTGGTTGGCCAGCACAAAGACGGTGTTGCTCCCGCTGGTCTGCACGGTAAAAAAGGGCAGCTGCACCCGGTCACTGCCGAACAGGGCATAGGTCTCGTTGTCATTCTGCTCTGGATCGATGCGGAAGGAGAAACTGGGCGTGTTAGTGCTGGTCAGGGTGACGGCCTGCTTCAGTGCGGCCAGGCTGTCCCGACGCAGACTGTCCCGGGTGGTGGCAAAGAGCACGGCGCACAGGGTGACCATAATGGCCAGCACTACGGACATATTGATGAGGACAAATTTCCAGCGCAGGCGGCGGATCATGCCTTTTTCCCCACTTCCAGATGGTAGCCCAGCATACGCAGCGTGCGGATGGACACGGTGGAGTGCAGGTGGGTGAGCTTTTTGCGCAGGAAGGAGATGTAGACCTCCACATTGTTGTCCTCGGCATCGGACTCATAGCCCCAGACCTTCAAAATCAGCGTCTCCTTGGTGACCACTGCGTCGCCGTTGGCCATGAGCAGGCTCATGATCTCAAACTCCTTGTGGCTCAGCCGGACGGAGCGCTCCCCGCAGGTGAGCAGGCAGCTGGCCAGCTCCAACTTCAGGTCGCCGAAGGAGAGGGAGTTGTCCAGTGTGCCGCCGCCCTGCTTGCGGGTGAGTGCCCGCAGACAGGCCAGCAGCTCCTCAGACTCAAAGGGTTTGGTGAGGTAGTAGTCCGCACCGGAGTCCAGCCCGGTCACCTTGTCCTCCAGGGCGGAGCGGGCGGTGAGCATCAGGATGGGCAGGGTGCTGCCGCTTTTCCGGATCTGACGGGCTACGCTCAGCCCGTCCAGTTTGGGCAGCATCACGTCCAGCAGCATGGCGTCATAAATGCCGCTCAGGGCATTGTCCAGTCCACTCTCGCCATCATAGCAGAGGTCAACCGTATAATTGTTGGCCTCCAGCAGATCGCCGATGGTGCGGGCCAGTCGTTTTTCGTCCTCTACGACTAAAATGCGCATAGAAGGGGGCCTCCTTTGTAAAGTCTTGAATACTGAAATTCAGTTTACCCCCAAATACGGCCCTTGGCAAGCGGTTTTACGCTTGATCCGCCTCGGCGGTGGGGTCAAAGCCGGATGCCGCCACGGCGACAGCGTCAGTCAGACTGGCCGCGCCGACCAGATAGACGCTCTGGCCGCCGTCGGGGGAGCAGTAGTAATTGCTGCCCTCGCCGGTCAGAGAGCCGATGAGGAGCGTCCGGCTGGCGGCATTGCCTTCGGAGTCCGTGTAATCCACCGTGACGGTGATGGGCTGATCCAGACCGTAGCGCACCAGGGCGGCATCGTCCGGCTTCCAGTCAGCCATGTCGGTAAAGGAATTTTTCAGCAGCTCGGCGCGCAGACTGCCCAGCAGGCTGGCATCCGTCACATCGGTGTCACCGCAGTACCAGTGATACTCCGTCTCGGTCTCACCGTCGTCATTCTCCGTATCCACCGCTTGAACGGTGAAGGTGGTGGTCACACTGCCGTCAATGGTGAGGGTGGTGACCTGATCTTTGCTCAGTGTCTCAAATCGGTTTGTCTGGGCCAGATCATAGACGGTGTCGGTCAGCTGAGAGACAAGGGTGGTGTCCAGCAGAAGCACCTTGTCGCTGCCCTCACGCTGAGCATAGTAGTATGTCTCGCTGGAGCCGTCGGTGTCCGCCTCGGTGAAGGAGCCGCCGATCAACAGCCGGGCGGTACTGCCGTCGGCATCTACGGTCTCCACACTGGCGGAAGGCTCGGCCAGACCGTAGGCCTCGGCGGTGTCTGCCATGTCCATTTCCCGCACGGCGGGATTTTTCAGCGCACTGGTGAGAGACTGGACGAGAGAGGCGTTCAGCGGAAATTCACTGTCCTCTGCCCAGCTCCAGTTTCCGCCGCTGTCGCAGACCAGCTCCACAGTGCCGCCGTTCTGACTCCAGCTCAGCTGGACCGGGTCGGCGGACAGGCCGGTGGAGATCTGACTGCTCTCTGCGTCTGCGGCTTCCTTGGCGGTCTGATGCCGGTTCAAGAGCACTACGCACAGCAGCAGGAGGACAGCGGCGCCCAGTGCGGCCAGCAGGCCGAGCATCTGACGGCGTTTTTTCTTGCTCATGAGTGTTGCCTCCTGTTACAGCTTGCGCCGGCGCAGCCAGTGGATGAAGCCGCCCACCAGCA
>CALEQS010000296.1 GCA_937907975.1 uncultured Clostridia bacterium
AAACGAGACAGCGGAAAAGATCGCCAGTCTGTACGGCGGCACAGCCGAAGTCCT
Organism: uncultured Clostridia bacterium; assembly: GCA_937907975.1. Lineage (GTDB taxonomy): Bacteria > Bacillota > Clostridia > Oscillospirales > Oscillospiraceae > UMGS1766. The sequence goes on from CALEQS010000296.1 coordinate 55, forward strand.
CTGGGAGGGCATCTGCTCCGCCCTCTACAACGACGCACAGGTCTGCGCTGAGGCATCCACGGCCGCCGAAGCCGCACTGGAGGGCGTCGCCGTCACCCACGACCGCCCCTTCTCGCTGGGTGGGGACAATTTTGCCGAGTACACGCTGGAGGTGCCGGGATCCTATGCCTATCTGGGCTCCGGAAATTCCGGCCGGCCCGGCACCTTGAACGCCGCCCATAACGGCCATTTTGATATTGAGGAAGCCGCCCTGCCCATCGGCACGGCACTCTATGCGTCCTATGCCCTCTGGTGGCTGGGACAGCCCTGAAAAGCAAAAGGAGGCGCTGAAGATGAACAATCCTCTGCGCTATCAGATCACTGAATATGACTGCGGCCCCACCTCTGTGCTCAACGGCATCAGCGCCCTGTTTCCCCGGGAGGTCATTCCGCCGGACATCCCCCGCTATGTCATGCTCTACAGTCTGGACGGCTGGGGTGAAGACGGCGTGATCGGCAAGACCGGAACCACCGCCACTGCCATGATGTTTATGAGCAACTGGTTCAACAGTTACGGCAGGCTGGGCCGCATCCAGATCTCCAGCCATTTCTACACCGGCGCGCAGGTCAACATGAAGGAGGACGGACCGGTCATGGAGGCACTCCACCGGGGCGGCGTAGTCGTTCTGCGGTGCTACTCCGATGTGGCCCACTATGTTCTGCTGACCGGTATTCAGGACGGGCTGATCCAGACCTTCGACCCCTATTTCTGGGACGGCCCCTTTGAGGACCCGGGCATCCATGTGACCCACGAGCACGAGGACAACTACAACCGGCTCATTGAGCCACGGGTCTTTGCCATGGAGAGCTGGGGGACAGATGCCGACTTCTACGCCTGCGGCCCGAATGAACAGCGGGAGGCGCTGGTGCTCTTCAATGAACACACGGTACTGACCACGGAAAAGACCGTGGAATACATCATCTAAAGCGAATCAGGAGGAAACCACTATGATCCCCACACCCGAACAGGCTTACGAGCTGCTGAAGGAGTATAACGAGGGCGAATTTCACCTCAAACACGGCCGCATCGTCGGCGACGTGATGCGCTGGTATGCCCAGGAGCTGGGCTACGGCGACGAGGCCGACTTCTGGCAGGCCGTGGGCATTCTCCACGATCTGGACTTTGAGCGCTGGCCCGAGGAACACTGCACCAAGGAGCAGGAGCTCATGCGGGAAAAGGGCATCGACGAGTCCATCATCCACGCCACCGCCAGCCACGGCTGGAATCTGACCGTGGACATCAAGCCGGAGCACGAGATGGAGAAGGTGCTCTATGCCGCCGACGAGCTGACCGGCCTGATTGGCGCCGCCGCCCTGATGCGCCCCTCCAAGAGTGTGAAGGACATGGAGGTCAAATCGGTCAAGAAGAAATATAAGGACAAGAAATTTGCCGCCGGATGCTCCCGGGCGGTCATCGAACAGGGCGCCGAGCTGCTGGGCTGGGATCTGAATACCCTGATCGAACGCACGCTGGAAGCCATGAAGCAGAGCGATAACGTAGAATAAGACACGCTCTCAGAAATGCAGGCAAACAATACATCGACAAACGGAAACGCCAGACGGAATTTCTTCCGTCTGGCGTTTTATCGGTCTATTGCTTATGCCAGCGCCGCACCCAGCTTCTTGCAGCTGTCGATCGCATCCTCATCTGGATAGCCGCAGCAGATCACGCTGTCGCAGGCCAGCTTTGCCCCGGCGTTGGTGCAGGTGTCCTCCCACTGACGCATCCACTCACCGTCACCCCAGCCATAAGAGCCGAACAGGGCGATGGTCTTACCGGAGAGCTCCGGCAGGCAGGCGGTGAACATGGGCTCGAACTCGCTCTCCTCCAGCACCTCTGCGCCCATGGCCGGGCAACCGAAGGCGATGGCGTCATACTGGCTCACCATGGAGGCATCAAAGGCCGCGCTGGGCAGCAGAATGGTCTCCGCACCGGCGGACTTGGCGCCCTCCTCCACGGCCTGGGCCATGGCCTCCGTGTTGCCGGTACCGCTCCAATAGATCACTGCAATGCTCATAATAAAAACCTTCCTTTCAATTTTGTCGGTTTGTGTATTCACATAGGTTTGTTATGACTAACCTATATTCAAAAAATTTTCAGCCCACTACCAGCTGCTCAACAGTCTTGCCGCATTTCAGCTGCGCCTGATAGGCCTGGGTGCAGGCCCGATACTGGGCAAACAGGCGCCTGGCCTGTTCCTCATTGCCGTAGCCCCGCCAATCGCCCACGCATTTGCTGCGCTTGGGTCCGTATTGGATGAAGCCCTCCACATCATCGGGGGGATAGCCTAAAAACAGGCCGATCTCGTGGGGAAATTCCTCCTGTGACCGCAGCTGCTGCATCAATTTGACCACGCAGAGATCCGGGTCCCCCCATGGGTAGCCCCGATCCTCCAGCAGATGCGCTGCCACCGGGGCGGTCAGATCTCGCCCCAGCCGGTTGGGCCGGTAGAGGTAGATGAGCGCTCTGCCCTGCTTGTAGCTCAGCGACAATACCCGCAGTCCCTTTGGAACCAGCATTCGATTCATCGACCGAATATCCCGGCGCAGCTCGTCCTCCGAACCGTAGCGGCAGGAGAACAGGCTCCCCGTCTTCAGACCCGCCAGCGTGGGGGAGCAGTGGCGGATCACCACCTCATCAGACATGGCTCAGTGAGCGGCGTGGATCTCCAGCACACCCCGCAGCGCGGAGATGGAGCTGGTGGGACAATGCGCGATGACGGTGGGCAGGCCCTTGAGCTCATTCAGAGCGCTGCGCAGCATCTTGTGGGACATCGTGCTGGTAAAGCAGACCAGCAGATCCGGACTACCCAGCTTGTTTTTCAGGCTGCCGATGGGTTTTGCGAACACCTTTGCCTGACATTCATACTCTTTGCACAGATCCTTGTACTTACGGACCATGCACTCATTACCACCCAAAATCACAACGCTCATAATAAGCTCCCTTCTTTCTTGTAGTTAGCATTCACTAACCAATATTTTTTAACTTAGGCGCTGAATTAATTCAGCGCCTAAGCTGAGGACAATCGTAGTCGGGATCGTTTTTATCCCGCGCAGGCCTGCGGCTCCATTCCGGAGCACAGGGCCGCATCTGCATCCGCAATACGGCTGCACATCTCCACCACGCTCTCCAGCTTCAGCTCGGAGAGCAGGGCCAAGGCCGCCGCCAGCACATCCTGCCGCTGGGGCAGGAACCGCGCAAAATGACGGCAGATCGTCTGGAAATACACCTGATACCGGTCGGCGGTGCTGCGGCCCAAATCCGTCAGCCGGATCACGCCGTAGCGGGGTTTCTCCAGCAGGCCCATATCCTTCATGCTGCCCACCATGGAGTGAACACTGGGCTTGGTGATCCCCAGCGCCTGTGCCACATCGACACAGCGCACGCCTTTACCGTCCCGGTCCAGATCTTCAATTGCCAGCAGATAGCGGATGTTTGCCGCTGTCAGGGCCGGGCCACTGCTCATAATGCGTACCTCCATCTTCTCCCCGTCCGGCCGAAGCCGCTTCGCCTCGGCCGGACACAGGGAATCAGTGTTTCACGTTGCAGCTTCCGCTGCAGCCCCCGCAGGCGCCGCAGTCTCCACCGCAGGAGGACTTACCGGATCTCTTATCCTTCCGAATGGCGTGGACAATGGCGATCACCACAGCCAGGACCACCAGTCCGATGAGAATGGTGCCGATATTGGCCGAGAGCCATGCGATCATATGGATTCCTCCGTTTCAAGTTCAATGAGTCAGTCGATCGTTCTTACACGTTGACGCGGACCTTCTTGCCATTGATCGTCTCAGTGGCAGGACGGAACAGCAGGACGAAGAACAGGACGACGATAACGATAGCCACCACAGAGCCGATGCCGAAGTGACCGGTGAAGAGCATACCCAGCTGGTAGATGCACAGGCCGACCAGATAGGCGAAGCCGCACTGATAGCCGATGGCAATCCAGAACCACTTGCGGCTGTTCATCTCGCGCTTGATAGCGCCCATAGCAGCGAAGCAGGGAGCGCACAGCAGGTTGAAGGCCAGGAAGGCATAACCGGAGAGGGCGGTGAAGGAGGCAGCCATGTTGGTGTAAACAGAAGCTGCGGTGCCGCCGTTGTACAGGATGCCCAGAGTACCGACGATATTCTCCTTGGCGATCAGGCCGGTGATGGAGGCGACAGTGGCCTGCCAGTTGCCGAAGCCCAGAGGCGCAAAGATCCAGCAGATCGCGTTGCCGATGGCAGCCAGGATGCTGTGATCCAGCTGATCCTCAGCCAGCATGGTGAAGGAGCCGTCTACGAAGCCGAAGTAGCTCAGGAACCAGACCAGAATGGTGGACAGAGTGATGATGGTACCGGCCTTCTTGATGAAGGACCAGCCGCGCTCCCACATGGAGCGGAGGACGGTGCCCACGGTGGGCATGTGGTAGGCGGGCAGCTCCATAACAAAGGGAGCGGGATCACCGATGAACAGCTTGGTTTTCTTCAGGATAATGCCGGAGCAGATGATGGCGGCAATGCCCATGAAGTAAGCGGAGGGAGCGACCCAGGCCGCGCCGCCGAAGATAGAGCCGGCGATCATGGCGATGAAGGGCAGCTTGGCACCGCAGGGGATGAAGGTGGTGGTCATGATCGTCATGCGGCGGTCACGCTCGTTCTCAATGGTACGGGAGGCCATGATGCCGGGCACGCCGCAGCCGGTGCCGATCAGAATGGGAATGAAGGACTTGCCGGACAGGCCGAAGCGGCGGAACACACGGTCAAGGATGAAGGCGATACGGGCCATGTAGCCACAGGCCTCCAGGAAGGCCAGGAAGATGAACAGGACCAGCATCTGGGGGACGAAGCCGAGGACCGCGCCGACACCGGCGACGATACCGTCAAGGATCAGGCCGCTCAGCCAGTCAGCGCAGTTGACGGCGGTCAGGCCGCGCTCGATCAGCGCGGGGATGCTGGGGACATACACGCCGTAATCAGCGGGGTCCGGGGCCTCGCAGCCGTCGGCGATCATCACATCGATGGACTCCAGCACGTCAGCGCCGGTGGCAGTCTCGTCGGAGACGGAGAGATTCTCCTCATCCTGCACCTCATAAGTAAACTTGTAATCAGACTTGACGTCAGCAGCCATGGCGGTCAGCGCAGCGGCCGCGGCGTCGGCGTCAAACTCGTCGCTCTCGCTGTCGATGGCATCGGCCACGTCATCGAGGCCCTGATCTTCAATGTAGCCATTGACGATGTTGGAGGCGTCGGTGTATTCGTCGTTTGCGTCGTTATAAGCGGAGGAGCCGATGCCGAACAGGTGCCAGCCATCGCCGAACACGCCGTCGTTCACCCAGTCAGTGGCCCAGCCGCCCACGGTGGTGACGGACACATAGTAGACAAGGAACATGATAGCCGCAAAGATGGGCAGGGCCAGCCAGCGGTTGGTGACGACCTTATCGATCTTATCGGAGGTGGTCAGCTTGCCGGCGGACTTCTTCTTCAGACAGCCGTGGATGATGGAGCTGATATAGACGTAACGCTCGTTGGTGATGATGCTCTCGGCGTCGTCGTCCAGCTCCTTCTCGGCAGCCTGAATGTCGGCCTCAACATGAGACAGCTTGGCGGGCTCCAGATTGAGCTGCTCCAGGATCTTCGGGTCACGCTCAAAGATCTTCAGCGCGAACCAGCGCTGCTGCTCCTCGGGCTGATCGTGCAGCAGCTCCTCCTCGATGTGGGCCAGTGCGTGCTCCACGGGGCCGGAGAAGGTGTGCTGAGGAATGGTCTTGCCATTCTTGGCGGCCTCCACGGCGGCCTCGGCAGCTTCCATGACGCCGGTGCCCTTCAGAGCGGAGATCTCGACCACCTTGCAGCCCAGCTCACGGGACAGCTCATCAATGTTGATCTTGTCGCCGTTCTTCTTGACCACGTCCATCATGTTGATGGCCACGACCACGGGGATGCCCAGCTCCACCAGCTGAGTGGTCAGATACAGGTTGCGCTCCAGGTTAGTGCCGTCGATGATGTTCAGGATGGCGTTGGGACGCTCACCGATCAGATAGTTCCGGGCCACCACTTCCTCCAGCGTGTAGGGGGACAGGGAGTAAATGCCGGGCAGGTCGGTGATGGTGACATCGGGGTGCTTCTTCAGCTTGCCCTCTTTCTTTTCCACAGTGACGCCGGGCCAGTTGCCGACGAACTGGTTTGCACCGGTCAGCGCGTTGAACAGCGTCGTCTTACCGGCGTTGGGGTTGCCCGCGAGGGCAATGGTCAACTTCATAACATGCTTCCTCTCTTTCACGGTCAGGCTCGTAAGCGGGCGCTAACCAAGGATTTAACATTTGCCGTTCCCCTCAAGCGGATGAACGGCGGTCAGACCGGCTCTGCTTAGAGCTCGGTCACGATCATCTCGGCGTCAGCCTTACGCAGACTCAGCTCATAACCGCGGACAGTGATTTCCACGGGATCGCCCAGCGGAGCGACCTTGCGGATGTAGATCTCCACGCCCTTAGTGATGCCCATGTCCATGATGCGGCGCTTGACAGCGCCCTCGCCGTTGAGCTTTGCGACCTTGACGGTCTGGCCCACCTTTGCATCGCGCAGTGTTTTCATAGTGTTGCCTCCTTACTTCTCTTCTTACTATCTCAGATCATGATCTTCTGAGCCATTTCCTTGCTGATGGCAATTCTGGCTTCTTTGACATTCACGATCACATTTCCGCCCAGTGTAGTGATAACGGTCACGGTGCCGCCCACCACGAAACCGAGGTTCTCCAGATGCTGGCGCACCTCCGGCAGACCGCCGATCCTCTTGATGATATTCTCTTCGCCCACAGTGGCCAGTGTCAATGGCATCATAAGTGCACCCTTCCTTAACTGTTTATCTATCTCAGTCCAGTTATACAGTGTTAACCAAACCGGCAAAGAAAAGATTAGAACACTCTAACCAGCTCACTCGGTAGTTTATTATAGCTAACCTCATTTGTCAAGAGCCTGCCGTCATTTTAGTTAGAATTGGTTAACTTAGCCCAACCTAACCCGTGATTTTTTTGCAGATTGCCAAAAGGGAGCGGATGCGCAGTGCACATCCACTCCCTTTCGAACTTTATAAATATTCCGCCAGCGCCTCCAGATTCTCCTCGGAGTACTCCAGCTCCGCCGACCAGCGGCGCAGCCACTCCACCCGGTCAGCCAGTGTGAGCGTGCCCTTCTCCCGCAGCGTCATTCCCCGCAGTGCCCCCAGCAGCCGCAGCGTAAATGCGCCGAAATGGAGGGCGAAGCCCTCGTCCCAGCGTTCCAGCCCCCAGGACAGGAAGTAGCGAAAGAGCAGATAGACCATAATGTGCTCACCGTCACGCTCCATGTCCGCATCCCAGCTCTCCTGAGGATTCTCCCGGAGCCGTTCCAGCACCGTGCGCCACTCCGGCTCCAGGATTTCCAGCGATAAAAGGAACGCAATGTCCTCGCTCAGGCTGCGCTGCGGCGGATTTTCTCCGCACAGGGAAAACGCTTCACACATTCGTGTTTTCAACGCTTTGGTCCGATCCTGCAGCCGCAGAATCAACTGCGCACGCAGTTCCAGCAGGGCGTAGTAGTCCTCCCCGGGCTCCTCGTCCTCCGCGTCAAAGGGCAGGCGTAAAAAGCCCAGCGGCTCTGAATGCGTGAGCAGGAGCCGTCCCGCCTCCTCACAGCACAGCCCCAGTCCCTCCTCCACGCGGTCCGGGAACCAGCTGCGGAACCGGGGATGATCTGCACAGATCTGGCACAGGCTGTTCTCCCCCAGCTCCAAAATCAGCTGGCAGAGATTTTCCCCCGTCAGAAAGGGACACCGCTCCCGGCTGTCCAGCCGGAAGTGCGGGCTGTCCGCCATGTCAATTTCCCGGTGCAGCTTATCTCCCAGCGCGCCGGTGATATTGGAATAGCGCTCCAGCGAGACCTCGTCCACATCCACTTCCCATCCCACGCAGCAGCTGTGGCCGCATTTGGATGCGATGCAGGCAAATGCGGGGTAAAAATCAGGTACGACTCGGATCATGCATTTCCCTCCGGCATATGGGCTTTCAGATCGGTCAGGCATTTCGAGGGCACAATAAGGGCTCCATGCCCCCGGCCCAGCTCAATGTCCAGCTTGTTGGCACCGTGAAAATCACTGCCGCCGGTGGTAAAAAGCCCGAACTCCGCCGCCAGCACAGAAAGCCGGTCGATCTGCTCCGCCGTATAGCCTGTATAGTAAATTTCCATGCCGCTCATGCCCGCTTCCGCGGCATATCGGACGAGGTCATACAATTCCTCTTCGGAATAGCCATACTGGAGCGGATGGGCCAAAACCGCCGTTCCGCCGCAGTTGCGGATCACGTTTACAGCGTCTTTCATCGGAATATAGGTGCGCGGCAGGTAATATTGCTTTCCGGCCGACAAAAATCTGGCAAAGGCATCCGAAACCGATCCCGCGATTCCCTGCGCCACCAGCACCCGGGCAAAATGGGGCCGCCCGATGGTCGCGCCGGGGTTCTGAACTTCCAGCTCCTCCAGCGAGATGTCGATGCCGTCCCGGCGCATCCGCTCCACGATCTTTCCATTGCGGCGGCGGCGGTCTTCGATCACCCAGTCCAGCACCTCCCGCAGGGCCGGAGCGTCTTTGTCCATGCCATAGCCCAGTACATGGGTGTCCTCTCCCCGGTAATCGGTGGAGATCTCGATGCCAGGGATCACCTCCACCCCCAGCTCCTCGCCCGCCACCTGTGCCTCTGCCACGCCGTTCATCGTGTCGTGGTCGGTAATGGCCACTGTGCTCAGACCCAGCTCCCGGGCGTGCGCCATAAGCTCCGCAGGCGTCAGCGTGCCGTCGGACGCAGTGGTGTGGGTGTGAAGATCGATCTGGTTTGCCATTGTGCTCACTTCCTTGTCTCTATACTCCGATTATAACATAAAAATTCTGCTCCGCCAAAGGGCGGAGCAGAATTCAAATTGCCAAAATTTTATTTCAGGAACCCCTGCAGGATGCGCTCCTCAGCCTCCTCGGCGGTGAAGCCCAGCGTCTCCAGCTTCAGGATCTGGTCGCCGGCGATCTTGCCGATGGCGGCCTCATGGATCAGGCTGGCATCCACATGGTTGGCGGTAATGGCGGGAATGGACTGCACCCGGCCATTGTCCATGATGATGGAATCGCACTGCACATGACCGAAGCAGAGGTTGTTGCCCTCCACATTGGGGTGGAACACCTGACGGGAGTTCTCCTTCGCCACACTGCGGGAGATGACCCGGGCCTTGGTGTCATGGCCGTTGAGGATAATATCCACATCGGAGTTGGCCGTCTGGTCTCCATGGGTCATCAGCTTTTCGGTCAGCATGACCTCGCTGTGATCTCCCTCGGCCACAACCTTGGTGTAGCGCTTGGTGGAATCCACACCGCCGATCTGGCTGGTGTCCATGACCACAGTAGCGCCCTCCTGCAGATAGACGATGGTCTGAGGATTCAGAATGCGTCCGCCGGTGCCATCGCCCGCGCCATAGTGCACCTCCACATAAGACACCTTGGAACTCTTGCCCACATAGAAGGTGTGGATGCCATTGTGCTTGGAGTCCTCGCAACCGCAGTTATGGATGCCGCAGCCCGCAATGATGGTGACATCGCAGTTCTCACCGATGAAAAAATCGTTGTAGACCAGATCCTCCAGGCCGCTCTTGGTCAGCACCACGGGGATAAACGCCTTCTCATTGACGGTGCCGTCGGCGACGCGGATGTCGATGCCCGGCTTGTCCGTCTTAGGGGTGATCTTGATATGATCGGAGGACTTGCGCTCCTCGCCCTTGCCGTCCAGCCGGAAGTTATACGCCCCATCTGGGGTGCTTTTCAGGCCGGAGATCTTCTCCAGCATGGCAGAAACGGTCTCACTGTAATGCTCGCTCATAAAACGCCCCTCCTTTACAGACAGTCGGCGCAGCCGCCGCTCTGACCGGCGCTCTCGATCTGCTCCAGCAGTTCGGACGCCGGGCCGTGGCCGGTGACCCGGCCGCCGGAGATCAGCACAACTTCGTCAGCCAGACGAATGATCCGCTCCTGATGGGAAATGATGATCATAGAGGCGGTACCCCGGCGGTGGATCTGCTGGAAGGTCTCGGTCAGGCGGCCGAAGCTCCACAGGTCGATGCCGGCCTCCGGCTCGTCGAAGATCATCAGCTCCGCATTGCGGGCCAGAATGGTGGCGATTTCAATGCGCTTAAGCTCACCGCCGGAGAGGCTGGCATCCACATCCCGGTCGATATACTCCTGACTGCACAGGCCCACCTGGGCCAGATAGTGGCAGGCGTCCTCCCGGCTGATCTGCTTCCCGGCGGCGCACTCCAGCAGATCAGACACCTTCATTCCCTTGAAGCGGGGCGGCTGCTGAAAGCCGTAGCTTATGCCCCTGCGGGCCCGCTCAGTGACGTTCAGGCCGTCGATGCGCTCGCCATCCAGCCAGATCTCGCCGGAGGTGGCGGGCTCGATGCCCATGATGACCCGGGCCAGCGTGGACTTGCCGCTGCCGTTGGGGCCGGTGATGACTACCAGCTTGCCGTCCGGCACGGTGAGATCAATGTGATTTAAAATGTCGATCCGTTTTCCGTCCCCGGGGACAGAAAAACACAGGTCGCGAAGTTCCAGCATAAATTTCACTGCCTTTTATCCTTGAAATAGGCCGCTCTCTGTCGGCGTGTTTTTCTATTATATCCAGATTTTCCAATGGGCGCAAGCTAATTCCCTAAAATCACCCGGAAATAAGGAAAATAAAATCTGCCCGGAGCTTCTTACAAAGCTCCGGGCAGATTTCAGGCTGTTTCAATTATCACAGAGTTGCGGCCATGACCGCCTTGATGGTGTGCATCCGGTTCTCCGCCTCGTCAAAGACGATGGAGCACTCGGACTCGAACACCTCGTCGGTGACCTCCATCTCGGCCCGGCCGAACCGCTCGCCCATCTCCCTGCCGACAGTGGTCTTGTGATCGTGGAAGGCGGGCAGGCAGTGCATGAACACGCAGTTGTCCGCGCCGTTGTCCATGGTGGCCTTGTTCACCTGATAGGGAGCCAGATCGTGGATGCGCTCCTCCCAGACCTCCACAGGCTCACCCATGGACACCCACACGTCGGTGTAAATGACATTGGCGCCCTTGGTGCCCTCGGCCGGGTCATCAGTAAAGCGGATAGTGGCTCCGGTCTCGGCGGCGATGGCCTGGCACTGCGCCACCAGCGCGGCGTCCGGCTGATACTTCTCCGGGCAGCAGCCGGTGAAGTTCATGCCCATCTTGGCACAGCCGATCATCAGAGAGTTGCCCATGTTGTAGCGGGCGTCGCCCATATAGGTAAAGTTGATGCCCTTCAGGGTGCCGAACTTCTCCCGAATGGTCAGGAAATCCGCCAGGATCTGCGTGGGGTGGAACTCATTGGTCAGGCCGTTCCAGACCGGAACACCGGCATACTGAGCCAGCTCCTCCACGATCTCCTGACCGTAGCCACGGTATTCGATGCCGTCAAACATACGCCCCAGCACCCGGGCGGTGTCGGCGATGGACTCCTTCTTGCCGATCTGGGAACCGGATGAATCCAGATAGGTCACCTGCATACCCAGATCATGGGCAGCCACCTCAAATGCGCAGCGGGTGCGGGTGGAAGTCTTTTCAAAGATGAGGGCAATGTTTTTGCCCCGCAGCATATCGTGGGCCACACCGGCCTTCTTCTTGGCTTTCAGCTCGGCAGCCAGATCCAGCAGATAGCCGATCTCATCCGGGGTATAGTCCAGCAGCTTCAGGAAGTTTCTTCCTTTTAAATTCATTGCGTTTTCCTCCATTCAAACGGTGCGGCGTGACCACCGCGCCGGTCAGGCTCTTATGCTTTAGCATATCACACCGGCAAAGAAATCGCAATATGAGGATTTGACTTTTCTGCTTTGACCGGGTAAAATCAACCCATCAACAAAGAACTGCACGCGCCGCTTCTGCGGCAGGGAGAAACATGATGCTGCAAGCTATTTTATTCGATCTGGACGGCACGCTGCTGCCCATGGACAACGACTATTTTACCAAGGTCTACTTCCAGCACCTCGCCGTCACCGCCGCCCAGTGGGGCTATACGGACACCAAGTTGCTGGTCAAGGCGGTCTGGGCCGGTGTGGAGTCCATGGTGAAGAATGACGGCAGACGCACCAATTACAACGCCTTCTGGCAGACCTTCGGGGCGGTCATGGGGCCGGACAGCCTGAAGGATATTCCGAAGTTTTCCTCATTTTATGAGAACGACTTCCACAATGCCCGCTCTGCCACTTTCCCAGCCCCGCTGGCCCGAAAGGCCGTGGAGCTGGCCCACGAAAAAGCGGAAAAAGTCATTCTGGCCACCAACCCCATCTTCCCCGCCAACGGCGACGCCACCCGGTTGAGCTGGATCGGTCTGAAGATGGAGGACTTCGACCTGGTCACCGACTATCAGAACTCCTGCCACTGCAAACCGAATCCGGCCTATTATCAGGACATTCTCGCCCAGTTTGACCTTGACGCGTCAAAATGCCTGATGGTGGGCAACGATGTGCAGGAGGATGTGGAGGCCGCCAGCGCCGTCGGAATGCCGGTCTACCTGCTCAACGACCACACCATTCACCGGACAGATGCCCCCATCACCTGCCCCCAGGGCAGCTACGAAGAGCTCATTCAGTATCTTGAACAGCTGTGAAAAAGAGACGCCTGACGGCGTCTCTTTTTTAATCTCTTGCGGCCTCCTGAATAGCCCGGGCGGTCTGCTCAATGGTGCAGTTCTCCGCGTCTACGGTGATGTCCGCTGCCTGCTCATAGATGGGCGTGCGGTAATCGTAGAGATCCTTCAGCGTCTGGCCGGGGGCCAGGGTGATGCCCCGGGTGGCCAGATTGGGAATGCGCCGGGCGATCTCCTCATAGGGATGGCGCAGATAGACGATCTTGCCCAGCTCCCGCAGCCGCTTCAGGCCCCGGGGATTGAGCACGGCGGAGCCGCCGGTGGCGATGACGGTGTTGGTGCAGTCCAGACTCTCCACCGCGTCGGCCTCCCGCTCCAGAAAGCCCTCATTGCCCTCGGCCGCAATGATCTCCTGCAACCGCTTGCCATTCTGCTTCTGGATGACCAGATCTACATCGACAAAGTCCCAGCCCAGGATCTTGGCCAGCACCACGCCCACGGTGCTCTTGCCGCAGCCCGGCATACCGACGAGCACCAGATTCTTTCCCCGGACCGGCTCAAAGCGGTAGGTCTGCTCTGCGTCCGGGTACTTCTCCCGGTCCACCTCGCTCATGAACATATCGTAGGGGCGAGCGTAGACCTCCCCCTTGCCGTAGAGCTGCTGGTAAATGACCAGTGTCTCCCCTGTCTCGCTGTGAATGGCGGTGCCCAGCACCTTATAGAGTTTATTTTTAAAGTGACGATAGGTGGCTCCCACCTTGAGTTCGCGCGTCATTGAAATTCCTCCCGGAGCATTCAAATTGTTACTACGATAGCACAGCCACCGAAAAATTACAAGAGCGCCGCCCCTTTCCTGTTTAAATCCCACCTTTACAATCGGTTATTGGGCAGGTATAATCAAACTGACCTTAATCTTTTTTTCAAGACTTACAGGCCAGTTTATGGCCAGACTGGGGATAACGCTATGCTGACTTACGATCTCGACCGCACCGGCGGGTGCAGTCTCTATGAATCGCTCTACCGCCGCATCCGGGAGGACATCCTCGCCGGCCGTCTGGCCGCCGGTGAAAAGCTGCCCAGCAAACGGCTGCTGGCCAAGCACCTGAGCGTCAGCGTCATTACTGTGGAAAACGCCTATGCCCAGCTGGCGGCGGAAGGCTACATCTACTCTCTGCCCAAGCGGGGCTTTTTCGTGGAAAAGCTGGCCCCGGAGGACTTTCCTCAGCAGCATCCGGCCCCTCGTCCCGCCCCGGCGCCAAGCGCGCCGAAGCCGGCGGAGCAGACCGGCTGGTTTGCAGATCTGGTGACCAACCACATCCCGGCAGAGAACTTCCCCTTCTCCACCTGGGCCAAGCTGATGCGCAATGTGCTCAGCCTTGAGGAGGACGAGCTGATGCGCTCTCCTTCGGCCCAGGGCCGCCGGGAGCTGCAGGAGGCCATTGCCGAACATCTCTACCACTTCCGGGGGATGTCGGTGGAGCCGGAGCAGATCGTCATCGGCGCGGGCACCGAATACCTTTACGGCCTACTGGTGCAGTTCCTGGGCCGGGACAAGCTCTACGGTGTGGAAGAACCGGGCTATCAGAAGCCGGGGCAGATCTATGAGAGCTGCGGAGCCCGCAGTGTGGCCATCCCCATGGACGATGCCGGCGTGCAGACTGACGCACTGGAGACCGAGGGAGTGGACGTGCTCCACATCTCCCCCTCTCATCATTTTCCCACCGGCATTGTCATGCCGGTCAGCCGCCGCTATGAGCTGCTGGGCTGGTGCGCCCGGGAGGAGGGGCGCTATATTCTGGAGGACGACTACGATTGTGAGTTCCGCACCAGCGGCAGACCGATCCCCACGCTCCAGAGCATCGACGCCTCTGACCGTGTCATTTATATCAATACCTTCTCCAAAACGCTGGCCTCCACCATCCGTATCAGCTATATGGTGCTGCCCCGTTCTCTGGTGGGACCGTTCCACGAAAAGCTGGGCTTTTACGCCTGCACCGTGTCCAGCTTTGAGCAGCTGGTGCTGGCCCAGTTCATCCGGGAGGGATACTTTGAAAAACACCTGAATCGTATGCGCAATCATTACAAGGCCCAGAAGGCCAGCATCCTCCAGCAGCTGCGGGAGAGCTCCATCGCGCCAAAGCTCTCCGTGCGCATGGAGAACGAGGGCCTGCACTTTCTGCTGGAGGTGCACGCCGATCTGGAGGACCATCAGCTCATCGAGGCCGCCCAGCGCCGGGGTGTGCGCATCAGCTGCCTGAGCCAGTATTACCGTGGCGCCCCCACCCGGGATCACGTCATCGTGCTCAACTATGCCGGTCTGCCCTCCGACCGCACCGGGGAGGCCATTTCCCGGCTGATCGAGAGCATCGCAGATGTGATCGTCTGATTTTATATATGAATACCCTCCAGTCTGAAGCATACTTTCAGACTGGAGGGTATTTTTATCCAATATCAGAATTCCGGCGGCATGGGCGGGCCGCTCTCCACATCGCGGATACAGTCGTAAAACTGCTCAATCAGCGGATTGCTGTTATCCGCCATCCAGAAAATGCCCTTATTGATCTTTGGCAGGCCGTCATAGGGCAGCAGCATGATGGACTGATCCACCGCCAGGGAATGGCTCTCATTGACGGCGGTCGCCACAAGGCCGGCCGACACCATGGGCGCAATGGAGGACAAGTCGTACTCCTGCTCCATGCAGCTCAGGGGCAGGTTATAGAGATTTCGCTGCAGTGCCTCCTGATTATTCCGCGGAAAGCAATCCAGCCGCGGGTGCAGCACGGGCACCTGCTCCGCGGCCCGGAAGATCATCTCCTCGTCCCCTTTGTCCGCGACACGCTGCATCAGGTCCCGGCGGGCGGCAAAGCACATGGATTCCTGTGCATAAATGAACTTCTCGCATCCGTTGAACATATCCGGCGTGGACTCAATGCTGATGGCAATGTCGATCACGCCGCTTTTCAGGGAGCTGAGCATCTCCATAAAATTGAGACGCAGCAGGCTGATGTTTACGTTGTGGCTCTGCCGGAACCACTGGCGCGCCCGGCTGATGCGGGCATCCATGGACTGATCCACCAGCAGGCCAAAGGTCAGCGACCCGCTCTGACCGGCTCCGATCTCATGCACCTGATTGAGCAGGGCGTCCAGATGCTCCAGGATCGGCAGCAGGTGCCGCGCCAGAGATGCTGCCCCGCACTGGTAAGCTGGATCGTATTGCGGGTACGGTCGAACAGTTCCGCTCCAAGCTCATTCTCCAGCACGGCCATCTGACGGCTGACTGCCGGCTGAGAGATATACTGCTGCTTCGCGGCCACAGTAAAACTTTTACTCTACGCAACGATCATAAAGGTTCTCAATTGGGCTGTGGTCAAGGGAAACTCGCATCCTTTTCTCTCTATGTTATGGGCTCATGCGCTTTTGTAAGGTATTTGCCATCATCGGCAACCCGTGCGGCATCGGCATCTGCACCCTCATCAGCTATCGCGGCTTTATCCAGATGGGCAAATTCACTGCTCGTCACAAGATGAGCTCCGTGTCCGGTGTGGGTTTCCCCCGGTGGCCCTTTGCCCTGATCATGTCCGTCGGCTTTATTCTGCTGGCGCTGTCTTTCCTCTGGGCGATCGTCCGGGATCTGGCCGGTTATCAGCCCCCCGCACCCGCTGACCCCATGGCCGACCAGGCCGACACTACGGAAGGAGGCGAAGCCTGATGCCCGCTTAGCTCATTGGTTTGATCGTCCTCGGAATCATGATGGTGATGGTCTTCGCCGGTATTCCGATTTTTGTCTCTATGCTGACCTGCGCCTTCTTCGGCTTTGTCGCCCTCTACGGCGGCGACATGAAGATGGCTCTGAACATTTTTACTACATACCCATTTGACTTAGGCGCCAACTACAATTACGCCGTCTTGCCAATGTTCATGTTAGTCGGCGCACTAGCCGGTGAGACCGGCATCGCCGAAGGCGCGTTCAAGTCCGTCCACGCCTTCCTCGGCCGCGTCAAGGGCGGTCTGCTGTTCACCGTCGTCGGCGCAAACGCCCTGTTCGGCGCCTGCTCCGGCTCCTCCGTGGCCGGCAACATCGTGTTCGGCCGTCTGGCCATGCCCGAACTGGAGAAGGCCGGCTACAGCCGCAAGTATTCTCTGGGCTGCGTCGCCGCTTCCGGCGCCCTGTCCACCCTGATCCCCCCCTCCATGGGCATCATCATGTTCTGCCTGGTGGCTCCCGTCACCATGAGCGTGGGCACCGCCCTGATGGGCGGCATCATCCCCGGCATCATCACCGCCGTGGCTCTGTGTGTGACCGTCCGCATCATCGGCCTGGTCAAGCCCGGTTCCATTTCTCCCGGAGGCGGCCCCAAGATCCCCGTCTCCGAGAAGCTGAAGTCCCTGCGTCTGCTCATCCCGATCTTCTGCCTGTTCGGCCTGATCATCGGCGGCACCTTCGCCGGCTGGTTCACCACAACGGTCGGCGGCGCTGTGGGTGCGGTCGCCGTGTGCATCTACGCCCTGTGCAAGAAGATGCCCCTCAAGCAGCTGGGCGCCTGCATGGTGGATGCCGCCGTCATGGAAGCCGGCATCTTCCCCATCATCGTCGGCGGCCAGATCTTCAGCAAGTTCATCTCCGACACCGGCCTGGCCGACTATCTGTCCGCCGCCATCGCCAGTGTCCACGCCCCCCCCGCTTCATCATCTTCCTGCTGGTCATCCTGCTGTATGTGTTCTGCGGCTGCGTGATGGACATCATGTCCATCATCATCACGGTCCCCGTGGTGTTCCCCATCCTGACCGGCATGGGCTACTCCCCCTACGCGCTGGTCATCGCCCTCTGCTTCGTGGCTGAGATTGCCGACCTGACGCCTCCCATTGGTATGAACGTGTTCGCCCCCGCCAATGCGCTGCGCATCAATCCGTCCGAGATCTTCAAGGGCGTGATTCCCTACTTCATCTGCAAGATCGGTCTGGTCCTGCTGATCGGCCTGTTCCACCAGATCGTCACCTTCCTGCCCAGTCTGATGGGCGTGGGCAGCTGACCCCTTCCCATGTAAGTCCGGCGGCCAATAAAAGAGAGACCGCCTGATGGAAAAGTTTAAGGAGGAAAAAAGAATGAAAAAGCTGTTTGCCCTGCTGCTGGCTCTCGCTATGGTCTTCGCTCTGGCGGCCTGCGGAAGCAATGGCGGCAACAACGCCCCCACCGCCAGCGCCGGTTCCGGTGACAAGGCCGAAGCCACCGGCGATGTGGAACCCCTGACCATCAAGTTCAGCTCCACCCATCAGGAGACTAAGACCGGCGGCACCATTGAGCAGTACTTCATCGATCAGCTGAAGGACATCTCCGGCGGCGCGATCGACGTTGACATCACCTGGGGTGGCCCCCTGTTTGACGCTTCCGGCGAGCTGGATGCCGTTATGTACGGCGTCGTGGACATGATCGCTCTGGGCCATATGCCCCATCTGGACACCCTGCCCTACCTATCCCATGCCCGGCTTTGCGCCCGGCGGCACTCAGGCTGCTCTGGATTACTTCAACACCCTGATGTTTGACGATCCCGACACCTCCGCTCTGATCCAGGGTGAGGCCGAGGATCTGGGCATCAAGTATCTGAACGTCATCGCCGGCGGCGCCAACGCGCTGGCCGCCAAGTTCCCCTTCACCGACCTGCAGAGCCTGGTCGCCGGCTCCTCTTCCTTCGGCAACTTCGACGCCGCCATCTTTGAAAAGCTGGGCTTCCAGGTGACTGCCGTCACTCCTCCCGAACCCTATGAGGCTCTGGACCGCGGCATGATCGACGCCACCCAGATGGGTCTGGCCCCCATGGTCTCCATGGCCTGGTATGAGGTCGCTCCTTACTGGGCTCTGGACGGCACCTAACCTACACCGCCAGCAACTTCTTCACCGTCAACCTGGACTGGTGGGAGAGCCTGACCGACGCTCAGCGCGACTGCATCCAGAAGGTTGCCGACGCCACTGAGGATTACTCCGCCACCCTGTATGACGATGCCATCGCTTCCGATCAGGCCACCATCGAGGAGAAGACCGGCAACAAGATCGTTGAGCTGAGCGACGCCGACATCGATACCTTCTGGTCCGCCTGCTTCGAGGCAAAGGCTGACGACGCCATGACCCGCGCTGAGAAGCACGGTGTCACCGACGGTATGCACACCATTCTGGAGAAGGCCGCTGAGATCACCAACTACGATTGGCAGGGCTGAGTTTCAACCGAATAGGCTGACTCCATAAGTCTCACGCAAACGCGGAGGGCCGGATCCCACTCGCGGGGTCCGGCCCTTTTTCTATCTGTATCACTTGATATTTACCCCAAAGGAGGAACCACCTATGAGCAAGTATCCCCACGTTCTCTCCCCGCTGGTCGTCCGCGGCCATGTGCTGAAGAACCGGCTGGAAGTCTCCAACTCCCTGCCTCACTTTCTGCAGGGCAACGAACCCTTCCCCGCTGAGAGCGTCATCACCCACTACGCCAACAAAGCCAAGGCGGGCGCAGCCATTGTCACCTGCATGGGCATCAATAACTTCTCCCGGGACATGATCGTCCCCATGGAGGCCGATTTCACCCACTCCCCCGATTTTGACCTCTACAATCCCGCCTGCCAGAACTACCTGATGCAGATGGCCGACGCCATCCACTATCACGGTGCCGTGGCCTGCATGGGGTTCTTTGTCGGCCCTCCCTCCGACTACCCGCTCCAGAAGCCCGACGGCTCCCTTGAGATCCTGCGTCTGAGCGACATCGCCAACTCCCGCCCCCTGTCCGAGAAGGAGGTCGATCCCTTTGGTCAGTCCGACATGATGACCCGCTCCGTCAAGGCCGCGCTGCTGAACACCACTCCGGAGCACATGGAGTTCATCGCCGACAGTCTGGCGCAGCAGGTCAAGATCCTGAAGTTCCTCGACTTTGACATGGTGTCCATCCACCTGTGCTACCGCGGCCAGCTGCCCACCCAGTTCCTCTCCCCGCTGACCAACACCCGCAAGGACGAGTACGGCGGCAGCCTGGAGAACCGCGCCAAATTCCCCCTGATGTGTCTCAAGAAGATCCGCGAGGCCGCCGGACGGGACATGATCGTGGAGATCCTGTTCTCCGGCGAGGAGCCCGAGGGCGGCTACACCATGGATGAGGGCGTCGAATTCTTGAAAAGGGTCGAGCCCTATGTGGACATCGTCCAGTTCCGCGCCGGTGAGGCCGACCCCAACCACCCTATTCCCTTCGAGTTAGAGCACACTCCCTTCCTGAAATACGCGGAAAACGCCAAGAAGAAGGGGCTGAAGATGAAGGTCGCCTACGTCGGCGGCTTCCACTATTTCGACGATGTGGAGGCAGCCGTGGCCGAGGGCAAGGTGGACATCGTCTCCGCCGCCCGCGCCTTTATCTCCAATCCCAACTATGTCCAGCTCATGCAGGAGGGCCGGGCGGACGATCTGGTACCCTGCCTGCGCTGCAACAAGTGCCACGGCCGCAGCCCCCACGATCCCTTCGTGTCCGTCTGCTCCATCAATCCCAGAATCGGCATTGAGCATCGTCTGGACGTGCTGGAGTCTCCTGCTCGGCCCAGTATATGCATTGCCGTGATTGGCGGCGGCCCCGCCGGCATGAAAACCGCCATGGATCTGTGTGACCGCGGCCACAAGGTCACGCTCTACGATGCCGAGGATCATCTGGGCGGCGCGATCTACCACGCCGACTTTGTCCCCTTCAAGTGGACGCTGCGCGACTTCAAGCGGTACCTGATCCATCAGGTGGAGAAGCGGCCCATTGACGTCAGGCTCAACACCCGCGCCACCCCTGAGATGGTCAAGGCCGAGGGCTTTGACATGGTCATCTCCGCGCTGGACGCCTCTCCCGTCAAGCCCCCCATCCCCGGTCTGGACAAGCTCCATGTCATGGTGGCCACCGAGTCCACTGCCATCCACTATACTCCATGTTCAAGGATGCCTGGGAGAAGCTGCCTGGCTTCCACTCCGTGGTCAAGGCCACTGTCACCGCTGTGGAGGATGACAAGGTGACCTACAAGGACGCCGAGGGCGTGGAGCACGCCATTCCCCGCGACAGTGTGGTCATCTCTCTGGGTATGCGCGCCAAGACGGATGAGGCGCTGGCCTTCAGCAATACTGCTGATCGCTTTGCCATCATCGGCGACTGCAAAAAGCCCGCCACCGTCCAGCAGGCCATGCGTCAGGCCTATGCCGTGGCACACAGCCTCTAACCCCATTACAGCAAAAAATCCCGCCGAAAATCGGCGGGATTTTTGTTTTCTTTACTTTTCTTCCGGGTGTCCGGCACAGGCGGCGCAGTTGTGGCTGCACTGCCACAGCTCGTTGGCAGAGGGAGTCCAGTTCTTGGCATAGGCCTCGGTCTTTTCTGTCAGGTGCTCCACGCTCTCCGGAGACTGGAGGTCGGTGGAGTGGGCGCCGGTCTTGGCAATGATCTCCCGGATCTTCTCCGGGTTCTCCAGCATGGGGCAGGGACGCAGATGGTTCTCGTTGAAGGGCTGGCCATCATGATACGCCATAAACAGTGGGGAGGTCAGCGTCTCCAGCAGCGTCTTTTCCCGGATGTTGGAGTCGGAATAGTGGATGAACACGCAGGGGTCGCAGTCGCCGTTGGCGTTGATGTGCAGGAAGCGGCGGCCGCCGGCGATGCAGCCGCCCACATACTCGCCGTCGTTCTGGAAGTCCATGATGAACAGCGGCTTGCGGTGACGGTAATCGTCCCGGATCTTGTGATAGATGTACTCACGCTGCTCCGGAGTAGGCAGCAGCTCGGGGCTGGCATCGTTGCCCACGGGCATATAGTGGAAGTACCAGATGAAGTAGGCGCCCCAGTCGATCAGCTTGTCAATGAAAGCCTCGCTGGTGATGGAGTCCATATTGGCACTGGTGTAGCAGGCGGAGATGCCGAAGGGCAGGTGGCGCTCTTTCAGCAGGGACATGGCGTGCAGCACCTTGTCATAGACACCGCTGCCCCGGCGGCCATCGGTGGCCTCCTCAAAGCCCTCCAGCGAGATGGCGGGGATGAAGTTCTTGACCCGGAGCATATCGTCGGCAAACTTCTCGTCGATCAGCGTGGAGTTGGTGAAACACAGGAAGATGCAGTCATTGTGCTTGTTACACAGGGCGATCAGGTCATCCTTGCGCACCAGGGGCTCACCGCCGGTGTAGATATAGATGTAAACGCCCAGTTCCTTGCCCTGCTCGATAATATTATCGATCTCATCAAAGGTCAGGTTCAGCTTATTGCCGTACTCTGCCGCCCAGCAGCCCGTGCAGTGCAGGTTGCAGGCGGAAGTGGGATCCAGCAGGATAGCCCAGGGCACATTGCAGTTATACTTCTGGCGGATCTCCTCCTGACGCTTCCAGCCGACCAGGTTGCCATTGACGATGAAGTTGGTGAACACGGTCTTGAGCACATCGTTATCCACGTTTTTGACCACGTTCATAATGTACTTGTACCAGTTGTTCGTCGGGTCATTGATGACCTTGCGGATCACCTCTCTCTGCTTCGGAAAGCTGTTGGGGTCGTCACCGGCAAACTTGTCGATCAAGGCCATCAGCTTGGGCAGATTGGTCTCCGGGTTCTTCTCCAGATACCCCAGCGCACGGTGGATCGCAAACGCAGAAACCGAATTTTTGATACTCATAACGCATTCTCTCCTTCGATCGGCACCCAGTTCAGGTGCTCTTTCTTTGTTCCCCCACACTATACGAAACTTCCGGGAAAAAGAGAATGGACAAAAAAAGCGGAGTGTTCCAAATTGGGACACTCCGTTTAATTTGGGTAAATCACTTGTCCAGGTCGCTCCGCTGGACCACGCACCGCTCGGCAATACCAGCAAGACTGTTCTGAAAGAGCCGAGCCAGATTGTCCTCCAAAAACACCGTATCGCTCCGCATTCCCGCGCTCACCCAGTCCAGAAAGATACCGGTGATACCGTGGGTGTAGATAGCCAATGCAAAATTCCGATCCTCCTCGGCCACAGGGCGGCCATTCACGGCCTGATCGAAGCCAGCCTCCACATATGGCCCGACGATCTTGTGCAGTATCCGCTCCAGCTGCTCCCGCTCCACGGACTGGTAGACATTCAGCACCCATCCCCGGTTTTCCCGGGCATAGTTCAGCGCGTCCGCCACCTCGCGGATCCAGTCCACAGAGCCATCCGCAGGACTGCCAAAATGACTGCACTCGTCCACCACCAGCCACTCCATCAGGTCATAGATGTCGCGAAAGTGATAGTAGAATGTCTTGCGGCTCACGGCGGCATCATCCGTCACATCCTGCACGGTAATCCGATCCAGCGGCCGCCTGCCTAGCAGTTTTTTCAGCGAATCTACCAGTGCGCGCTTCGTCAAATTCGTCATGAAATGCCCTCTCCCATTCCTCTTCCAAATCAATAAAGCTCTCTTTTTTGATTATAGCAGAGTCCGTAAACCTTTGCAACGATTCGGTTTTGGAAGGATCTGAGCACGAAATAATCTCACCAGCCGGTGCGCATCTCCCGCAGAGAGGAGACGATGCCGGGCAGGGTCTCCAGCACATAATTCACCTCATCCACGGTGTTCTCTGCGTCAAGCGTCAGGCGCAGGGAACCGAGGGCGGTCTGCTTATCCACCCCCAAAGCAAGAAGAACATGGCTGGCGCTCAGACTGCCGGAGGTGCAGGCAGAGCCGGACGAGGCACAGATGCCCGCCATGTCCAGCCGCAGCAGCAGCGACTCCCCCTCCACACCGTCAAAGCAGAAATTGGCGTTCCCGGGCAGGCGGCGGGTCTGATCCCCGTTCAGCCGCGTCCCGGGGATGCGCGCCAGCACGCCCTGAATGAGCGCATCCCGCAGCTCAGTCACCTTACGGTCATTCTCCTCCATGTGGTCGACGGACTCCTCCAGCGCGGCGGCCATGCCGCAGATGCCGGACAGATTTTCTGTCCCGGCCCGCTTGCCCCGCTCCTGTCCACCGCCCTCGATGAAGCGGCCCAGCTTGACGCCCCGGCGGCAGTAGAGCGCACCCACACCCTTCGGGGCGTGGAACTTATGGCCGGACAGGCTGAGCAGGTCGATGTTCTGGGCCCTGACGTCAATGGGCAGATGGCCCACCGCCTGCACTGCATCCGTGTGAAAAAGCACGCCGTGCGCCCGGCACACCGCTCCCAGCTCCGTGACCGGCTGGATCGTGCCGATCTCATTATTGGCATACATGAGGCTCACCAGCGCGGTGTCCGGCCGGATGGCCCGCTCCAGCTCCTCCACGCGCACAAGGCCGTCCTCATGCACCGGGAGATAAGTCACCTCGAACCCCTCCCGCTCCAGCCGTTCCATAGTGTGCAGGACGGCGTGGTGCTCAAAAGCGGACGTAATAAGGTGGCACTTCCCCTCCTGCGCCCCCATACGGGCGCATTGGGTGATGGCCCAGTTGTCCGATTCCGTGCCGCCGGAAGTGAAATAGAGCTCCGCCGGGGAGGCTCCCAGACAGCGCGCCACGCTCTGGCGCGCCTCGTCCAGCCGCTGAGCGGCCCGGCGCCCGGCGGCGTGCAGACTGGAGGGATTGCCCCAGCACTTCTCCATAGCGCGCAGTGCCGCCTCCCGGGCGGCGGCACTGGTGGCCGTAGTCGCCGCATGGTCAAAATAGACGTTCATAATATTCTCCTAAAATGCTAGCATTTCACTAGGATTTTATCTGAAAGAAATGTGCCGCGCCGGAGCACGGCACTCAGGACTTCATATGGTCCACAAAATCCTGCAAGGTGTACTGATCCACATAGTCGTTGATGGCCTTGTCCATGCCCTCCCAGAACCAGAGGGTGGCGCACTGGTCACAGTGCTCGCAGTTATTGATCTCACTCTGCAGGCAGGTGATGGGGGCCAGACTGCCCTCCACAGCCCGGAGCACATCGCCGACCCGGTATTCCGCCGGGGTTTTGGTGAGCATATAGCCCCCCTGCACACCCCGGATGCTTTTCAGGCAGTTGGCCTTGTTGAGCTTGAGCACGATCTGCTCCAGATATTTCACGCTGATGCCCTGGCGGCCGGAGATCTCCTTGAGCGAGACCACCGCCCCCTTGCCCTGGAGCGCAATGTCCAGCAGCAGGCGCAGGGCGTAGCGGCCCTTGGTGGATATTTTCATCGAATCAACTCCAAAACTGAGCTTATTGAAACAGGCCGCGGCACTCACAGCCAGTCATTCAACATTCCGTGCCGCAGCCTCTCAGATAACGCTTATTGTACCCGATTTCAGGCAGAATTGCAACCGCCTCACAGCCGCCGCAGTCCGGCCCAGCCCAGCATCATAAGATCCCGGGGAATAAATTTTGCCAGCAGCCGGTGGATGAAACACACCGGCCCGGGGGTGGACACGCTGAAGCCCAGCATGGCGTCGTTCAGTGCCCAGGCCGCCACATGGCGGCATTTGGATGCAAAAGGGAAATGCCGCACGGCAGTGCTGTCCTTCGTCTCCCGTGCCACCGGAATGAACTCGGTATCCTTGATCCAATAGGGGCAGACGGCGGTGACGACGATTCCCTTCCCCCGCACCTCATAATGAAGCGAGCGGCTGTAGCTGAGCAGGAAGGACTTGCTGGCGGCATAGACTCCCAGCCCGCCCAGCGGCTGGAAGGCGGCGGTGGAGCAGATCTCCAGCACATGGCTGCCCCGCACCAGATAGGGCATGGTGCGCTGGGTCATGTCCATGGCGGCCTTGCAGTTGAGCAGCAACATCTTGTCCAGCGCCTCCAGGCCGATTTCCTCATTGGTGCCCATCTTGCCAAACCCTGCGGCGTTGATGAGCCACTGGACCTGCGGCCGTTCCCGTTCCAGCAGATCACTGTACTCCGCAAGGGCGGACTCCTCCGTCAGATCCATGGGCAGGACCCGCAGGCGGCACGCTCCCGCCCGGTCAGCCAGCACGGCGCAGAGCTCATCCATTTTCTCCCGCCGGCGGGCGATGAGCCAGATCTCGTCCAGTCCCTTCCGCCCCAGCAGCTGGCGCACAAACTCAGCCCCCAGCCCGCTGGAGGCCCCGGTGATGACCGCAATTCCCATGATCCGTCCCCGCTTTCCTGACTTGAAATTTTCGCTGTCCCTATTATAATAGAAACCATCAAATTTTAAAAGGACACACTTGCCATGAAGGAAAAAATCATCCGCGTGATACGCATCGTCTCTGCCTGCATCCCGCTTCTGCTCATCGCTCTGCTGATCGTTCACCGCATTCTGACCGGCGGCGGCGTCACGGTGGAGGAACTGCTGAGCTACACGCCGGAAAGCCCGATCCTGGCGGCACTGGTGATGATCCTGTTCTTTCTCTGCAAAAGCCTGTCCATTTTCTTTCCGATCACAGTGCTGTGCATTGCCAGCGGACTGCTCTTTTCCCTCCCCGCCGCCCTGCTGGTGGTGACCATCGGGCTGGGGCTGGGCACCATAGTCATGTACTGGATGGGCCGCTGGCAGGGCCGCGCATCGGTGGATAAGCTGTTAGCGCGCTATCCGAAGGCCCAGCATCTGCAGGACATTCAGAGCAGCAACGTCTTTCTCTTCACCTTCACCATCCGCATCATGGGCCTGCTCCCCTGCGATGTGGTCAGCCTCTACATGGGAGCCACCGGCGCGGACTTCTGGCCCTATCTGCTCGGCGGTATGCTGGGTTTTCTTCCGCTCATCGTACTGGAGGTGTGCATCGGCCAGTCCATCCATACCCCCGGTTCGCCCCAGTTCCTGCTGGCCCTCGGCCTGCGGCTCGCCCTGTCGCTTGGTTCCATTCTTGTCTACTGGCACAAATTTCACAAGGCGGCAAAATGACGCAAAATGTCCGTTTCTTTCCGTTTTCCACTTGCTTTTCCGGACCGGGCGGAGTAGAATAAAATCGTAAATAATTGTGGAGGTGAAGCACCATGGCAGATGTGACCGCCACCGGCTTTCAGAACAATATGCGTCTGGTGCAGGAGACTGTGCCCGGCAAGCAGATCACGCTGGCCCATATCATCGCAAACCCCGACCCGGTGATCTACCGCAAGCTGGGCCTGGACCCCAAGCTGGATTACAGCAAGGCCGCCATCGGCATCGTCACCGTCACCCCCAGCGAGACCAGCATCATCTGCGCCGACATCGCCATCAAGTCCTCCGGCGTGGATCTGAGCTTTGTGGACCGTTTCAGCGGCACCCTGATCTTCACCGGTCTGGTCGCTCAGGTGGAGCAGGCCATGGAGGATCTCACCCGCTACTGCCAGAATACCCTGGGCTGCACCGTCTGCCCCATCACAAAGACCTGACGCCGTCATGCGGAAGATCATCTTCATGGGCCGCAGCGGCAGCGGCAAAACGACGCTGAAGCAGGCACTCCGGGGCGAGGGCATCCACTACGACAAGACCCAGTACATCAAATACGGCGACGCCATCATCGACACTCCGGGCGAATACTGCGAGAGCAAGCACCTGGGCCGGGCACTGGCGCTGTACGCCTATGAGGCGGATGTGGTGGGTCTGCTCATCTCCTCCATTGAGGAATTTTCCACCTATTCCCCCGGCATCACCACCTCCACCAACCGGGAGACCATCGGCATCGTCACCCAGATCGACCGCCCCGACGGCGACCCGGAACGGGCAGAGCGCTGGCTGCGGCTGGCGGGCTGTGAAAAGATTTTCTACGTCAGCGCCAAGCAGGGCATTGGACTGGACGAACTGATGGACTACCTCAAGACTGACGAGGAGCGGGCGGCGGATGCGGCGGAAAAGGCCAAAGCGGCCGCCAGGCCCAAAAGGTCCAGAACACGAAAAAACAAACCGGCCTGTAAATAAAGGCCGGTCTTTGTTTCATTAAAGGAGTTTCTATGACAAACGGACGCAACACCACGCTGTGCCATCTGGAGCGGGACGGAAAGTACCTGATGCTCCACCGGGTGAAGAAGGCCAACGACGAAAATCAGGATAAATGGATCGGCCCCGGCGGCAAGTTTGAAGCCGGTGAGAGCCCGGAGGAGTGCGCCCTGCGGGAAGTGCGGGAGGAGACCGGCCTCACCATGCTGGACTGGGAGTACCGGGGCATCGTCACCTTCGTCTCCGACGAGTGGGGCACCGAGTATATGCATCTCTTCTGGAGCGACCGCTTCGAGGGCACAATCAAAGAGTGCAACGAGGGCGTGCTGGAGTGGATCGACAAGAATGAACTGCTCACCAAAAACATCTGGCAGGGGGACAAGATCTTCCTGCGCCTGCTGGATGAGCGGGTGCCCTTCTTCTCCCTCAAACTGACCTACCACGGCGATGTGCTTCAAAGCGCTGTGCTGAATGAGAAAAAAGTTTTATATTAAGTTTCAGCCCCTGTGCCGTTTTTTCTTTGGCACAGGGGCTTTTTACCCAAAGAACATTCCCTCCACATGGACCATCTCCTCCATGGAAATGGTCGTCCCATCGGCGAGGGTGAGGGTTTTGGCAAAGCTGTCCAGCTTTCGGACGGGGCCGGTGACGGTGCGGTAGGCACCGCCGCTTTTCCTTTCGTCCGGCACAAAGTAAGTGATGCTGACCTGCGGGTGCTCCGGCAGGTGCTCCAGAATGCGGTTCAGTTCTGCATTCAGCTCCGCCTTGGCCTCCTCATCCAGTTCGATGCGCCGCTCGGTCACCCGGGCCGTCTCCCGAACCGCCGCATCATAGCCGGTGAGGGCGGCAAAGGGCGAAAACTGCGCCGCCCGGTCGGCCCGTGGCATAGGCGGGTGCGTCTCAGAGACGTGGTGGGGCAGATCTATGATGTCGTCATATTTTCCCATAACCGTGCTCCTTTTCACGCCTTATGGCCGCCGATCTGGTCATTGCGCATCCGGGCCGTGGCCCCCTCCTCCAGATCAAGGCCCTTTAAAACGGCGTTTTTGCCGAATCTCTTTTTGATGGTAAGCAGGGTCTCCTGGATCCTGCGCTCCCGTTCCAGGGCTTCCTGTTCGCTCTGGGCGGCATTCCGGTCGGCAAACAGATCCAGCTGGTCACACTGCGTCTCGTTGGCCGCCTCAGACTCCGGGATCACATGACAAGCCGTCAGGTAGAGCCGCCGCACCAGCAGGCGCTCATCCACCTGCCGCTCATAGAGCTCCAGCGCCGCCGCGATGAGCTGGCGGGCAGAGGAGCTGGGCCGGGGCAGATTGGCCGTGCCGTGGGCGCTCTTGGGCACCCGGCGGCCATAGCGGTCGGTTGTGACCGGGCCGTGGTACTGGGCGCGGAGCTCCGGCCGGGTCAGGTTATCAATGTCATAGCCCACCGTAAGCACCAGCTGGTCGGTGACGCACCGCTTCTCCAGCAGATCCAGCGCCAGCTGATCCGCCATCTCCCGGAGCACCAGCCTGGCCTTTTCGCTCTCATAGGGGCACTGGAGCACCTGCCCGGAACCAAGGCTGTTGGACGAGGGGCGGTAGGCCTTGATGTCCGCCATGGTGCAGTTCTCCCAGCCCCAGGCGTGGTCGATGAGCAGCTGGGCGTTGACCCCAAACAGCCGATAGAGCAGCTCCTCATTGTAAAACTCCGTGGGCTTTCCGAGGGAACAGCGGGCCACGTCTCCCATCGTGTAAAGGCCGTGGGCCCCCAGCTTTTTGGCATAACCCCGGCCCACGCGCCAGAAATCGGTCAGCGGCCGATGTTCCCAGAGGGTGCGGCGGTAGCTCATCTCGTCCAGCTCGGCGATGCGCACACCGTTTTCGTCCGGCTGGATGTGCTTGGCCCCGATGTCCATGGCCACTTTGCAGAGGTAGAGATTCGTGCCGATCCCGGCGGTGGCGGTGATGCCGGTCTCGTTCAGGACCTCCAGAATGAGCTTCATGGCCAGCTCCCGGGCGGTCAGGCCGCCAGCGGCCAGATAGCCTGTGGCGTCAATGAACACCTCATCAATGGAATAGACATGAATGTCCTCCGGGGCAATGTGGCGGAGATAGATCTGATAAATCTTTGTACTGACGTCCATATAGTGGGCCATCTGGGGCGGGGCGGTCACATAATCCAGCGCCAGCTCAGGATGCACCCAAAGCTCCGTCTCGTCGGCGGACGCGCCGGTGAAGGTCCGGCCGGGCGCCTTTGCGCGGCGCAGGGCATTGATCTCCTCCACCTTCTGCACCACTTCAAAGAGCCGGGTGCGGCCGGGCAGGCCGTAGGCTTTCAGCGACGGGGACACAGCCAGACAGATGGTCTTTTCCGTCCGGCTCCGATCCGCCACCACCAGATGGGTGGTCATGGGGTCCAGCCCGCGCTCCACGCACTCCACCGAGGCGTAGAACGATTTGAGATCAATGGCAATATACACGCGCTCCATCCGTCTGCGCTCCCTTCACTCGTTCATATGTTCTAGTATAACATAGTTTGTCTCAAAGTGAAACCGCATATTCTTTTCAATCACAGCAAAAAAAAGCAGACCTGAAGCGTATGCTTCAGGTCTGCTTCTCTTATGCGCCCCATAGTTTCAACAGGACGAAAATGACAATTCCAAGGCCGGCGATAAAGGCCAGCGCGATGAGCAGGGCCGCCTTCAGCGCGCCCAGCACATACCATTTCCGGTCTTCCGGCGGGATATAGTCATCACTTCCACTGGAGTCCGCGCGGCTGAGCGGGTCCTCCGGCTTTTCCGGGGCGCGGCGGCCCATGAGGCTGGGTCGGGAGACGTCACTCATATCGGCAATGGTGCGGCCGTCGTCATCCTCGTATTCTCTGCGCCGTCGTGCCATCACTTGTCGTAGAGGTGGCAGACCACATAGTGGCCGGGCTCGACCTCGATCTGGCGCGGGACTTCCTCCTTGCACCGCTGGGTGCAGTGGGCACAGCGGGTGTGGAACTTACATCCAGAGGGCGGATTGGCCGGAGACGGAATGGAGCCCTCCAGCACGATGCGGTTCATCTTTGCCTTGGGATCCGGGATCGGAATGGCGGAGAACAGGGCCTCGGTATAGGGGTGCAGGGGGTGCTTGAAGATGTCCTCCGTCGCGCCGTACTCCACCAGGTTGCCCAGATACATGACGCCCACCGTGTCGGAGATGTGTTCGACCACGGAGAGGTCATGGGAGATGAACAGATAGGTCAGGTTGCGCTCCTTCTGGAGCTTGCGCAGCAGGTTGATGATCTGCGCCTGAATGGACACATCCAGTGCGGACACCGGCTCGTCGCAGACGACGAACTCCGGGTTCAGGGCCAGAGCACGGGCAATGCAGATGCGCTGGCGCTGGCCGCCGGAGAACTCGTGGGGATAGCGGTCCTTGTGGAAGGGCTGCAGACCGCACTCATCCATGATCTGGTCGATATAATCGTCAAATTCTTCCTTGGGCACCAGGCCGTGCTCCCGGACAGCCTCGCCGATGATCTCGCCGACAGGCATACGGGGAGACAGGCTGGAGAAGGGGTCCTGGAAGATGATCTGCATCTTTGTACGCAGCGCACGCATCTCCTTCTTGCTGAGGTCATAGACCTCGCGGCCATTGAACAGCACCTGGCCGCCGGTCTTTTCGCCGCTCAGGCGCAGGATGGTGCGGCCGGTGGTGGTCTTGCCGCAGCCAGACTCGCCCACCAGGCCCATAGTGGTGCCGCGCTTCAGATTGAAGGTGACGCCGTCCACGGCCTTGACCTGACCCACCACGCGGGAGACCACGCCGCCCTTGATGGGAAAATACTTCTTCAGATGGTTGACCATCAGAATATACCGGGGATCATACTCCACGGGGGTGAAGCTGTTGTCCACAGTCAGGCCGGACGCCTTAGCGGGCGTCTCTGCCTCTTTGGCCTCCTCGGCCACTTCGGCGAAATCCACAGTAGTGCCGGCGTCGGTGCGGCCCTCTACGGCGTCGCGGGGGTAGTCCTCCATATGCTGCTCCGCAGTCAGCTCGGCTTCTTCCAGCACCTGATCGTCGTTTCTGCCCGGTTTCCAGAACGGCATATCACTCACCCGCCTTTCCGTTGTTATTTTCGTAGTAGCGATAGCAGCTCACCTTGTGGGTCGGGGAGATACTGATCTCGTGGGGATAGGCGCCCTCGCATCCCTCGACGCACATTTCGCAGCGGTCCTTGAAATAGCAGTAGTTGGGCATATTGATGGGGTTGGGCACCTTGCCGGGGATGGAGTAGAGCTCGTCCACCTGCTTGCCCACCACGGGCTTGGAGGCCATCAGGCCGATGGTGTAGGGATGACACGGATGCTCAAAGATCTCCTCTGCCGTGCCCTTCTCCACCACGCGGCCGGCGTACATGACGACCACATAGTCGGCCATCTCGGCGATCACGCCCAGGTCATGGGTGATGAGCATGATGGAGGAATTGATCTTATCCTTCAGGTGGCGCAGCAGATCGAGGATCTGGGCCTGAATGGTCACGTCCAGCGCGGTGGTGGGCTCGTCGGCGATAATGACCTTGGGGTTGCAGGCCAGCGCCATGGCGATCATGACGCGCTGGCGCATACCGCCGGACAGCTCATGAGGGAACATGGAGTAGACGCCCTCGCTGTTGGCGATGCCGACCATCTGCAAAAGCTCGATGGTGCGGGCCTTGACGTCCTCCTTGCTCTTGCCCTCGCCGTCGTGGAGGGCAATGACCTCGTCCACCTGCGCACCGATACGGAACACCGGGTTCAGGCTGGTCATCGGCTCCTGGAAGATCATGGAGACATAGTTGCCGCGGATGGCCTGCATCTTCTCGGTGGGAACCTTAGAGACCTCGTAGGCCTTGTCGCCCAGATTCAGGCGGATCTCGCCGGAGACGATCTGACCCTGAGGCCGCTGGACCAGCTGCATGAGCGACAGGCTGGTGACGCTCTTGCCGCAGCCGGACTCGCCCACGACGCCCACGGTCTTGCCGATGGGCACCTCAAAGCTCACGCCGTCCACGCTCTTGACGGTGCCGGCGTCGGTGAAAAAGTAAGTGTGCAGATCGTCAAATTCCACCGCGTTATTGGGGTCGTGCATCCGGGTCAGGTACTCGGACTCAGGCACATTCTTGCGCTTACGCTTTTTCTCCAGCTCGTTGGTGATCTTCCGGTTCTCTTTGGCGATCCGGCGGGACTCCTTTGCGGAAAGGTAGCCCTCTGCGTGTTTCTTTGCCATAGTCGATGTTCCTCCCTTACCGTTTCATCTTCGGGTCGAAGGCGTCGCGGAGACCGTCGCCAACAAAGTTGAAGCCCAGCACGCTGATCAGCAGGCAGATACCGGCGGGGATCCAGATGAACCAGTAGTGGGTCATAACGAAGGCGTCGTTGACATCGCTGATGATATTGCCCCAGGAGGCGAAGGGGAACTTGACCCCCAGACCCAGGAAGGACAGGGTGGCCTCCATGATGATCGTGGAGCCCAGGCTCATAGTGCAGGTGACGATCAGCTGGGGAATGACGTTGGGGATCAGGTGGCGGAAGATCCGGCGGGACGCGCGGATGCCACAGGCCTCGGTCGCGGTCATAAACTCCTGCTCACGCAGGGACAGGATCTGGCCGCGCACCAGACGAGCGATGCTGGGCCAGCCGAGGAAGCCAAGAATCAGCATCAGGTAGATCATTCGGATCTGCGGGTCCACCCGCATGGCGTCCATGGCCGCGCCCAGAATGATAATGACGGGCATGGAGGGGATGCAGTAGAAAATATCGACGATACGCATGATGAGGTTATCCACCCAGCCGCCGCAGTAGCCGGAGATGCCGCCCAGCACGACGCCGATGCCGGCCTCGATCAGAACGACGATAAAGCCGATGACCAGGGAGACGCGGCCGCCGTACATCAGGCGGGTCAGCATATCCATACCGTTGACATCGGTGCCAAGCCAGTGTGCCTTGGACGGGGCGGCATACTGATCATAGACGTAGGTAGCGGTGGCCTGCAGGATCGACCAGGACTGGGTAGAGGCGTTATAGGTGATCTCATAGGTCTTTTCGGTGCCGTCGTCCTCAGTGAACTTGAACTCGGAGGCGTCGTCCTCGATGGCGGCGTCCAGTTCTTCCTTGAACTGCCGGCTCAGGTTGATGCCGTTCTCCACCGGGGAGACAACAAAGCGGCTGATATAGCCCACATCCCTGCCGCCGGTCTGGATGGTGCCGTCCTCGTCGATGGTGTAATCAGTACCGTCGGCATTGAAGTCGGTCTCGTGATTGGTATAGGCCTTCAGGGCGGCATACTTGACGGCAAAGCCAAGGTCAGCCTCGTCGCTGTTGACGATGTCCTTATAGGCGATGGCCAGCAGCGTGCCATTGGAGGAGATGGAGTAAAAATCCGTGCCCTCACGGGTGATGGTGTACTGGATGTCCTTGTACGCAAAGTCCGCCGTCTCGGCGTTCGGAGCCATCTTACCGTAGGCCAGCATGAACTGGGCCTGAAGAATGGAGGTAAAGTCTTGCCCCTCGGCGCTGTCGTAACGGAAATCGTTGTTGCGCACCACACCGGCGTACTCCTTGTTCTGATCTTCGTAGGTGTAGAACTGCTCGTCCTGTCCATAGGGACTGACCAGTCCGCCCACAAAAGAGAACACAAACATGACCAGCAGCATGATCATGCCCAGTACGGCCAGCCGGTTGCGGAAGAACCGCTTTGCCACCAATGCGCCCGGAGAGAGCACCTTGACGCGGCGGTCGTCGTTCAGAGAGTAATGTTCCTCCTGCTGAGGCTTCTTCTCGTCTTTCATATCGCTCATTGCAGTACTCCTCCTCTCTTACGCGACGCGGACCCGGGGATCCACCACAGCGTAGAGGATGTCCGAGATCAGGTTGCCGGCCAGGGTCAGGATGGCCAGGAACGTCATATAGAACATGGAAAACGGAATGTCGCCGGCGACCATGGCCTGATAGGAAGTGTAGCCGATGCCGGGGATCATATACAGGGTCTCCGTGATCAGCGCGCCGGAGAACAGGCCGGGCAGTGAGCCGCCCACGATGGTGACCAGCGGGATCAGGGTGTTGCGGAAAGCGTGGTGATAGATGACCTTGCGCTCGCTCAGGCCCTTGGCCCGGGCGGTGCGGATATAGTCGGAGTTCAGCACCTCCAGCATATTGGTGCGGGTGTAGCGCATCAGCGAACCGACGGAGACAATGACCAGCGTGACGATAGGCAGCACCAGGTGGTGGGCCTTATCCCAGAACTGGCCTGCGGCGGAGAGCTGCGCGTAGTCGCGGCCCACCAGGCCGTAGAGGTCAAACCAGCCCAGCTTCACGGAAAACACCAGCTTCAGCAGGGTGGCGAAGAAGAAGGTGGGCAGCGAGATGCCGACCAGAGCGCCGGCAGTGATGGCGTAGTCCGCGCGGGAATACTGCTTCGTGGCGGCAATGACGCCCAGAGGGATGGCGATGACGAGCTCCAGCACCAGAGAGATGGCACCCATGATGAAGGAGACCCAGATCACGTCGTTGAACTTCTGGAGCACGGGCACGGTGAACTTCCAGCTGTCGCCGAAGTTGCCGCGCACGGCGTCGCCCAGCCAGGTAAAGAAGCCCATCACAATGTTCTTGTCCAAGCCATACTGGGCATTGAGCTGCGCGATCCACTCTTCATAGGACTTTGCGCCCGGTGCCATGGACAGCTGCTGGGCCATGTTCTCCACATAGGAGGACGGGAGACAGCGCAGCAGCGCATAGATGATAAAAGCGACAAAGAATAGAATGAAGATGGACATAATGATTCGCTTGATGATGAATTTTCGCATTCGGGTCCTCCCCTTTTTTCTCTGCTCCGCACCGGCGAGACGAAACGCCGGGCGTGCGGACTGTGAACTTACAAAGCCTTTGCCTGTAAGCACAAGGAGCCGTTCCGTCGTGGGAGCGGCTCCTTGCGCCTGCAGAAAGCGGCGCACCGCATGGCCGGACAGATCAGCCATGCGGTCACCCCGCATCCGCGCCCCCGCCGGAGCGGGGACGCGGGTCGGCGTCAGCAGGTCATGCCTGCCTGAAACCAAATAAGATCAGCGCAGTGGATCGGGATGAATCACTTCATCACGATGTTCTGGGCCTCGCTCTTCCAACCCCAGTAAGGAGTCATGTCGGAAGGCAGGGAGCTGATGTCCACGCGCTCGGAGGAGACCACATAGGCCTCGCTGCGCTGATAGACGGGCAGCTCAACGCCCCAGTCCATGATGATCTCCATGGCTGCCTTGTACAGGCCCTTACGATAGCTCTGATCGTCGGACTGACGGGCGGTCATGATGTACTCATCCAGGTCGGGATCGTTGATCTGATAGTAGTTGGTGGAACCCTGGCTGTGGTAGAGCTGATACATATCGGGATCAGCGGTAGCCTGCCAGGCGGCGCACCACATCTCAGCCACGCCGGACTGATAGGAGGCGTACAGCTCGGAAGCGTTGGCCAGATCGTTCACGGTCAAGGTGAAGCCGATCTTGGCAAAGGCGTCAGCAGCGTTCTTGAGGATCAGGAAGGTGGGGTGGTCGCCCTGACCGCCGCCGCCGATGTTGACCATGTACTCCAGCTTGGCGCCCTCGGGAGCGGCAGTCAGCTTGCCGTCGGTGACGGTGTAGCCGGCGGCCTCAAAGTAACCCAGCGCGGCCTGCAGAGCGGCGTCGTACTTCTCCTCAGTGGTCATGCCACTGGTGTAGATGTCATTGCCGTTCACGTCCACGGAGTAAGCCACCTTGTAACCGGAGTCGGTCACGCGGGGGGCAGCCCAGGAGGTGTTGGAGATGGGATAGTTGATGACGTCGGCAGTCTCGCCATAGTAGGAGTCGATGCCCTCGTCACGATAGGCGGCGATCACGGTGGCGATGGCCTTGCGCAGGTCCTTGGACGCGTCGGAAGCGGGGTCGTTGCCCACCTTGACGTTGTTGGCGGCGATGCCGATGTAGCCATAGCCGCGGTAGTCGACCAGCTCAGTGGTCATGACGGGGCCGGCCAGCTCGTCGGTGCCGTTGTACTCAGCGATCTGCTGAGCGACCTGCTTGGAGTAGGAGGGGTTGGCGATGTCCAGCGTGCCGGACTGAATGCCGGTCAGCATATCGGCCTCCTGGGTCTCCTTCAGGTTGATGTGAGCGGTCTTGGGCTCACCCTCGAAGTAGGAGGGGTTGGCATCCAGATAGACAGTGCCGTCGGAGAAGCTGTTGAAGGTGTAAGCGCCGCCGCCCAGAGGATCGGTGGTCTTGGAGCGGACGATGGACAGGTCGCCCTTGGGGAAGCCGAAGGAGTTGTTGTCATAATCATACAGGGACACGTCGCCATAGTAGTGCAGAGGGGCGACGGGAATGCCCAGCTGATAGATGAAGGTGGCGTCAAGCTCGCTGGTGGTCACGGTCATGCTGTAATCGCCGGTGCGGACAATGCCCGCGATGTTGGGGGCGGATTCGCCGGTGGCCACGTTGGTGGTGGAGTAGTTGTAGACGTCCTCTGGGATCAGGTCGGACAGGGCAGAACCGGCGCTCTCAGCCTCCATGGCGGAGAAGTTCCAGTCGTACTGCTCACCGATGGCCATGGCAAAGTCCTTGACGGTGGCATTGGCATCCAGATCGAAGCCCCACTGAGCGGCGGCATCAGCCACACTCAGGTCGTCGCTCTCGGCAGCCTGCTTGACATAGTCAACGATCTCCTGGGCAAAGGTGACCAGGCCATCGTTCACGGCGTTCCAGAAAGCAGTCTGCTGCTCCTCGGTCACCAGGGAGAAGTCAGTGTTGTCCTCACCCAGGGAGGCCAGCAGGGCGCTCAGGGTGGTGTTGTTCTGACGATACTCATCCAGGCCGACGATGGGGCAGGAGTACATGGTGGTGGAACCGTCATAGGTGGGATCGTTGAAGACGTACATGGAGAAGATGACGTCATCGATGGTGACAGGCTCACCGTCGGAGAACTTCAGATCATCGCGGATGGTCACGTTGTAGTCAACGGTGCCGTCGTCGTTGTGGACGATGTCAATGTCGGAGATTCCCTTGTAGGTGTAGTCGGTGCCGTTGTAGGTGCGGGTCTCGCCCTCGATGCTCTTCAGCACGGGGGAACCCTCGCGGTCAGAGACCAGCAGGGCCAGCTGGGTCAGGTCGACCACATCCTGGTCATCGGCGCAGGCGGCAAAGAAGGGAGAGAACTTCGATTCAAAGCCGGTCGCGGCCGCCACCAGAGTGTTGGCAGCGTGCTCACCGCCGCCGTTGCCGGCAGTGCCGGAAGCAGCGCCGGAGCTGGACGCAGCAGGCGCGCTGGAGCCGCCGCAGGCAGCCAGGGCGAGAACCATGGCCAGAGCCAGAAGCAGAGCCAGCAGTTTCTTGGCGTGTTTCATTTTGCATTTTCCTCCTCGAAATAGTTCAGAATCGGGCCGTATCGAGCGGTATTGCAGCATATTATGCTTCATATGCTGCACAGAAGGGGGCCCCCTTCTGCCTCTGTCCACCACCGTCAATGCGGCCAATCTTGGGGACGGCGATTCCAAATTGTATTTGATTATATTCCATTCGGAGGTGTCTTGTCAATTCATGCCCCGGATTTTTCCACATCTTTGTGCAGCATGACGACTTTTACGCCCATTCCAGCCCTTTGACCGTCTGACCGAGAACAACAGATGCTGCCCCGGCCAGTGCGTCAAGGGCGATCAGTGCAATGGCAAATGGGACTGCACCCTCGAAATTCGGTGCATAAATATTTGCAATTTCCGCCACGATCGACGCAAATGCAAGAATACACGTCGCGATTCCCGTCACTGGCAGGCGGGGAACGCTGGCTTTCCAGACATAGTCACGCACCGGGTCCCCCCCATCGGTCAGCTTGTACAAAAACCATCCCTGAACACCGGAGGAGATGAGCATGAGCACATAGGGGAGGAGTGCCCAAACCCGGCGCTCCATTCCGGTGTGAGGGATGCACCCGGCGGCCACCGCCGCGCCTATGGCGGCAATGGCGCACAGCCAGAGCTTCAGAAGCGTTTTCCCCCGCGGCACCTCCCATGCATGGGTCTGACCGCTGTAAATATACTCCCCAGCCACATTCTGGTGAAAATCCTCCAGATAAGCCTGGCGGCCCCGGCGTTTCTTCTTCTCGTCTGCCATGTCACTCGACCCCCGTCATGTCAACGCCGGCCAGCCACTTGCTGGCAGTCTCACACACGCCGCGCAGGCACTTCTCGTCAAAGGGGCTCTCCAGACCGGCGTTCTTCAGCAGCTCAGTGAAGGTACGGCTGCCGCCCTGGCGGGCATAGGCCATATAGTGTTCCCATGCGTCCTTCTGATCCTTCTGGAGCAGGGCCCAGATCTGGAGCGCGACGGTCTGAGCAAGGCAGTAGTCGATGTAGTAGAAGGGGCTGGAGTAGATGTGATGCTGGCGCTGCCAGCCTTCACCCTCTGCATAGAAGGGAATGTCGCCGTCCAGCTTCTGCCATGGCATATAGATGCCCAGCAGGCGTTTCCACTCAGCATGGCGCTGGGCAGGCGTCAGCTCGGGATGCTCGTAGACGATGTGCTGGAAGTGGTCCACCATGGTGCCATAGGGGATGAAGGTCAGTGCCGCAGCCAGATGGCTGTAATGGAATTTGCGCACATCCCTGCCGAAGAAGCCCTCGCTCCACGGCCAGGCCATAAACTCCATGGACATGGAGTGCACCTCGCAGCCCTCCATGCTGGGCCAGCCGGTGCTCATCGGGATGCGGTCCCGGTTGATATAGGCCGCAAAGGCGTGGCCGGCCTCGTGAGTGACCACTTCCACATCGCCCTGGGTGCCGTTGAAGTTGGCGAAGATGAAGGGGACGCCGTAGTCGGGGATGCTGGTGCAGTAGCCGCCGCCCTCTTTGCCCTCGGTGGACAGCACGTCCAGCAGCTCGTTGTCCATCATCATGTTGAAGAACTCGCCGGTCTCGGGAGACAGCTCGTTGTAGAACTTCCGGCCCTGCTCCAGGATCTGCTCGGGCGTGCCCACGGGGCGGGGGTTGCCGGAGCGGAACTCCAGCGCGTTGTCGGCAAAGCTCATGGGATACTGCTTGCCCAGCCGCTTGGCCTGTTCCCGGTAAATGCCGTCGGCCACCGGGACCAGATACTTCTGCACGGGCAATCGGAACCGCTCCACATCCTCCTTGGTGTAGCAGTTGCGGCCCATGCGGTAATAGCCCAGGGTGGTGTAGCCCTCATAGCCCAGCTTTCTGCCCATGGTGTCCCGCAGATGGACGAGCCGGTCGTAGATGCCGTCCAGCTTGTCCTGATTGTCCTTGTACCACTGGCCCTCGGCCTTCCAGGCCTCCAGACGGCGCGCGTCGTCCGGGTCGGACTTGAAGGGGGGCATTTGGGAGATGGTGTAGACGCCGCCCTCGAAGGGGATCTGGGCAGAGGCCAGCAGTTTTTCATACTCCTGTGCCAGCTCATTCTCCTGCTGGAGCTCGGGGATGATCTCAGGAGAGAAGGTCTTGAGCTCGATCTCGGCATTCACGAACATCAGCTCGCCGAACTCGGCGGCAAACTGCGCCCGGAATGCGCCGTCCAGCATGGCCTGGGTCCAGGCCTGAGTGTACTCCTGCAGCTCCGGCTCACCGGCATTCCAGAAT
The DNA here is from genome assembly GCA_937907975.1 of uncultured Clostridia bacterium. GTDB lineage: Bacteria > Bacillota > Clostridia > Oscillospirales > Oscillospiraceae > UMGS1766. The sequence goes on from CALEQS010000296.1 coordinate 40,164, forward strand.
TTTGCCTCGGCATCATAGAAGGCATCCCGGGTGTCGATGCTGTGGCGGATATGGGCGAGGGTGGACAGGGTCTGGACGTGCTTGTCCAGCTCCTCCTTCTCCAAAAATACGGCGCGGGCCTCCTCATAGCTCCCCGCCGCCTTCAGCCGCTCGGTCAGGGCGCTGTACTGTTTCTTGACCGCGTCCAGATCCGGACGCTCATAGGGCATTTCAGAAAATTTCATGTTTCCTCCGCCTTTCTTCTTTATACATTTAAATATATGCAGTCCTAAACTTCAAAATTGCAGCGTACTGATCCAAAGTGGGTCAATCCAGCACCTGCACTGCGGCGCCCAGCACGCCGTCGCCGATGTAAACGCTGAGGGTGGCATCGATCTCGCCCTCCCGAACCAGCTCATAATCGGGCAGAGCCGCCGTCAGCTTCTCCCGCACCAGCGCCATGCCCTCGGGGTCACCGCCATTGGCCACAGCAAGATTGTAGCGCTTATGCTCACCGCAGGCCGTTTTGACCAGCTCCACCAGCTTGTCGATGACCTGTCCCCTGCCCCGCACCTTGGCGGCGGACTGAAGCTGGCCGTCGGGGGCGAAGGTCAGAATAGGCTTGATCTTCAGCAGCGTGCCCGCCGCCGCAGTCACCTTGCCGATGCGGCCGCCCTTCTTCAGATATTCCAGCGTATCCACGGAAAAGAAGGGGTACACCCGCCCCAGCAGGTCAGGCACCCGGCGCTCGGTCAGCTCCTCCCAGCTCATGCCGGAGCGGATGTTCTCTGCCAGCTGGAGCACGGTCATGCCCTGGCCGAGGGAACCGCTCTTGGAGTCGTAGACCCGCACATCGAGCACGTCCTTCACATCTTCCGCGCACAGGCGCATCAGATTGTAAGTGCCAGACAGGCCGCTGGAGAACATGATGGCAATGGCGCCGTCATACCCCTCCTCCACAAGTCTGCGCAGTACCCGCTCCATGTCTTCACCGGTGGGCAGACTGGTCTTGGGCAGCTCTCCGGCGTGGAGCCGGGTATAGATGTTGGCGGCGGAGATGTCCACGCCGTCAGAAAATTCCCCGTCCACGCAGCTGATGCGCAGGGGGATCACATGAATGTCGTTTTCTTCGATCAGTTCCCGGGACAGATCCGCGCAGGAATCCGTCACCAGAGCAATTTTCTTTGGTGCCATTTGTGCCTTCCTTTTCCCATTTTATTCAGTGTCGTATTTTATTATCCCATAAAAGCAGGTGGGCCGCAAGGCCCACCCAAATACTGGATTATATATGAATTAAAATTCACTCCGACACATGGTAGAGAATGAGTCCGCCCCGCTCCTCGCACCCGGTGTTCCAGAGCATATCCAGACTGAGCCACTCGGACGCGCCGTAGGTGGTCGCCTGAACGCAGAAGCCGTCCTCCTCGTCCGCCCAGCCTGTGAGCAGGAACCAGTGCCAAATATATTCCTTCATCGCCGGGTTCTCATGCCGGAGCATCATGCAGGGAACCGGGAATCCTGCGTTGATCTCCGAGCGGATGGCATCCGCGGCCGCCTCCACCGGCTCCAGTCCACTGAACTCCGTCATTGTGAGCCGTCTTTCGCCCAAATTGGCCAGATAATGTCCAAATCCTGCCGTAAAAAGTTCCAATTTCGGCACACCCTGAAAGCCCGGATGGAGATAGCGCTTCATCTGCTTTGCAAATCTCTTGTAGTCCCGGCGCGTCACACAGGCCGCGTCATAGGGGTAGAGCCCGGTCAAGCCATGGTTCCGCGCCAGCGCAATGCAGCTGTCGCAGGCGCACAGCGCCGCACAGCCGCCAATACGCAGCACCGGATCCCAGAACCAGCTCTGGTTCCCGCCCGGCTTTCCATCGACGGTGAAATAATCCAATTCGCGTTTCACCCACGCCACCTCGGTTCAAAACACTGAAAGACAGTGTAGCTGAATTTGTCCTGTTCTGTCAATTTCTAAATTGTAAATTTTCTTCACGTTGTGAATAAACATTCATTCACCCGATGGTCTCATTCACCCGCCGCACCTGCACCAGATTGGTGTGCTGTGGATTACCGTGGGCGTAGGGCGTGTCCTCCAGCGTTGTAAGCACATTGATGGAACCGCCCAGATCTGTCCCTCGCCCATCAGGCGCATACCACGCCCCCTGGGCCAGCGCCGCCGTGCCGGCACAGATGCACTCCGTCACCTTCACCGGGATGCGCAGCCTGCCCCGTGCGTTCCAGACCTCGGCCAGTGCACCGTCCTCCAGTCCCCGCTCCGCCGCGTCAGCGGGATTCAGCCAGAGCCGCTGAGGATCCAGCCGCTCCAGCGCCGGGTTCTGGTCATGGATGCTGTGACAGCGCCGCTTGGTGTGCCAGCCGATGAGCTGCAGGGGATACTCCGCCAGCTTTAGATCCTGCGGCCCCTCGGGCGGGGCCACATAGCGCGGGATGGGCGGAAAATACGCCTTATATTCTGTCCGGGCGACCTTGGGAGAATACAGCTCGATCTTCCCGCTCTCCGTCGGGAAGGGATGCGTTTCCGGATCGGCGCAGTTCTTCTGAAAGGCGATCTTCGGAGCGTCGTCTCGATAACGGTAGACTCCCGCTCGCTTGAAGGTCTCAAAGTCCGGCAGCTGGAGCTCCGCGCGGCGGGTGGTGTGGTAGATAAACTCCAGCCACTCCCCCATAGTTCTCCCCTCGGTAAACTGCTCCTTTAACCCGAGTTTTTCCGCCACCTCGCTCAGCCAGTCGTACTCAAGGCGCCCCTCATAGAGCGGCTCCACTGCCTGATTGTTGAAGCCTACAAAATCGCCCCACATCCATGGGGTCGTAATATTCTCGCACTCCAAATAGGAGACGCCGGGGAGCAGAATATCCGCAAATTTGGCGCTGGAAGTCATAAACAGGTCACTGCACAGGATAAATTCACACTTGGAGGTATCTCTCAGCAGCGCGGCGGTGCGGTTGATGTCGCCGTGCTGGTTGATGAGGCAGTTACCCGCCAGATTCAGGATCATCTTGATGTCGGACTCCAGCCGTTCGCCGCCCTGCACGCCGTCCACCGCCGTCATCTCATGCCCCCGCTCCACTGCCTGTGTCCAGCAGTAAGCTGGAATAGACATGGGATAGGGATTCTTCACCTTGGGCAGCTTGGGCTCCTGATGGCGGTGGCAGCGGCCCACACCAGCGGCCCAGCCGCCGCTGACGCCCACATTGCCCGTCATGCAGGCCAGCAGGATCGCCCCCCGGGCACTCTGCTCTCCATAGGCATGGCGCTGCGGGCCGTAGCCCTGCATCAGTACAGCGGGCTTCGCCGCGGCATACCGCCGGGCCAGAGAACGGATCGTGCCGGCAGAAACACCGGTGATCTCCTGCGCCCACTCCGGCGTCTTGACCACGCCGTCTACCTCGCCGGTCAGATAGCTGAGCACGCAGTCCCGCGGATCTGACCTGGCGGGCATATGGGCCTTGTCAAAGCCCAGACAGCACCGATCCAGAAAGGCCTGATCGTGGAGCCCCTCACTCCAGATCACATAGGCCATGGCATCCAGAAGGGCGGCATCCGTGGCCGGGCGGATGGGCACCCACTCCGCCCCCAGCGCATCCACAGTGTCACTGCGGCGGGGGTCGATCACGATCATCGGAATGCCCTTCTCCCGCGCCCGGCGCAGATAGTGCATACTCACGCTGTCGAACCGTGTCTCCGCCGGATTGTGGCCCCAGAGCAGGATGAGATGGCTGTTCAGCCAGTCCTCCGGGCTGTTGCCCGACTCACCGGTGCCATACATCAGCTCGGTGGCCTGCGCGATGCAGGCGGTGCTGTAGGAATTATAGCGACCCAGATAGCCCCCGTCCAGACTCAGCAGGCGCTTGGCCAGCTGCTGGGGTTCAATGGCGGCGCTCACGCCGGTGGCATAGTTGACATAGCGGGAGCCCGGGCCGTATTTGTCCCGGATGCGTACCCACTCATGGGCAATGCGGTCCACGGCCTCCGGCCACGGGATCGGAACAAACTTTCCCTCGCCCCGCTCCCCCACCCGCAGAAGCGGCTGGCGCAGGCGGCCCGGGCCGAGGAAGGTCTCGTGGGAGTGAAGCCCTCTGGCACAGGCATAGAGGGGCACGCAGTCCCCCGCCGCCTCTGGGGTATCCGTGGTCATTCTGACCACCTTTCCATCCCGCACATGGGCGTGCAGAATGCACCGTCCGCCGCAGTTGCAACGCCCGGTGGTGTGGATGATCTTCTCCTCACCCATGCCGTTCAGCTCCTTTCCAATTCAATTGCCTCCATTTTACCCTTTTCCAGAGATGAACGCAACAAGGCGGAGACGGCAAATGCCATCTCCGCCAAGCGTGTCACAGAAATCCGCCCGCCGAAGTAGGCGGAACGGGAATGAACAATCTCCTATTAAAACACGACCACCAGCATCATCTTGAACTGCTCCTGACCGAACACCGCATGAGGATGGGCGGCAGGCATGACGATGGACTCGCCCTCGTGGAGCTCATAATGCTTGCCGTCAATGGTGATCCGGCCCACACCGTCCAGGCAGGTGACAAAGGCATCGCCCTCGGACTTGTGGGTGCTGATCTCCTCACCCTTGTCAAAGGAGAACAGGGTGATGCTCAGCGCGTCGTTCTGAGCCAGCGTCTTGCTGACCACCTGACCGGCCTGATAGGCCACCTGCTCCTTCAGGGTGAGCACCTGTGCCTTCTCGATATTCTTGATCATTTCCATAATAAAGTTCCTCCTTAGTCCAAAATTCTGCCGTCCACAGAGAACGTCACAACCTGCCACGGGATAAACTTGCCGCTGGCGCGCAGCGCGTTGACCGCGGCCTGCTCCAGACCACCGCAGCAGGGCACCTCCATACGCAGGACGGTGACGCTCTGAATGTCGTTGTCTGCAATGATCTCGGTGAGCTTTTCCGTGTAGTCCACCGCGTCCAGCTTGGGACAGCCGATGATGGTCACCTTTCCCCGCATGAACTCCTGATGCACATTGGCATAGGCGTAGGCGGTGCAGTCAGCGGCGATCAGCAGCTTTGCGCCCTGAAAATAGGGGGCCCGGGTGGGCACCAGTTTGATCTGGCAGGGCCACTGGGCCAGCTGAGAGGGCTGGCGGGCCGGCTCCGCCGGGGTCTCCGCTTCAGCTGAACGGTCAAACTGGTGCATCCGGGAGCCAGGACAGCCATGAAACACGCGCTTCTCGACCTGCTTCGGCCGCGCTGCCGCCTTTGCCTGCTTGCTGGCCAGCACCGCCGCCTCGTCATAGGCCGCAGCCTCCCGCTCTACAAAGGTGATAGCCCCTGTGGGACAGTTGGGCAGACAGTCGCCCAGACCGTCGCAGTAGTCGTCCCGCAGCAGCCTGGCCTTGCCGTCCACCATGCCGATGGCGCCCTCATGGCAGGCTCTGGCACAGGCGCCGCAGCCGTTGCACTTTTCCTCGTCGATCTCTATGATTCTTCGGATCATCCGCTTATCCTCCTTGATTTTATGGTTAAATTATAGTATAGTCAAGGCCACAATTCGGTGGTTATAACCACGAAAGCGGGAAAATTATGAATTTAACCAGTCTGCCCCTCTTTCAGGGGCTTTCCGCGCCGACGCTGACGGCCATGCGGAAGCACGGCGCACTGCGCGTGCGGACATTTGAAAAGGATGAGGTCATTTTTCACACCGGCGATGTGGTGCACGAGCTGGGCATCGTGCTCTCCGGCCGCGTGCAAATCGAGAATATCGACCTCTGGGGCAGCCGCAGCATTCTGAGCAGCGTCGGCCCCGGCGAGACATTCGCGGAGACCTACGCCTTCTGCCGCGCCCCGTTGATGGTGGACGCGGTGTCCGCCCGGAAGAGCGAGGTGCTGTTCCTCGATCTGGATGTGGTGCAGGGCTGTCCAGTCTGCTCCGGCCAATGGGCGGGGACGATTCAGTCCAACCTCTTGAAGGTGTTCGCCCGCAAGAACCTGACCCTCTCCCAGCGTATTTTCTGCACCAGCGCGAAAACCATACGCGGACGGCTGTTGACCTATCTGTCCGCCCAGGCCGTTCAGCACGGCTCCAGCAGCTTTGAGATCCCATTCAACCGCCAGCAGCTGGCCGACTACCTCAATCTGGACCGAAGCGCCCTGTCCAAGGAACTGGGCAAAATGCGGCAGGAGGGGCTGCTGGAATTTCAGAAAAACCGCTTCACCCTTTACTCCGATCCGTTGGAATTTTGAGCATAAAAAAACAGAAGGCCGAGGCCTTCTGTTTTTTTGCTTTTCGATCAGCCGATCCACTTCTTCATGGCGGCGTCGATCATCTCGACACACTTCTCGACCTGAGGCATATCCTCGTCCACCAGATTGTAGAGGGGCTCGCGGACACCACCAATGTTCAGGTTCTCGCGGCGGCGGAGCACTTCCTTGATGGTGGCATACATATTGCCCTTGGTGCCGCACAGCGCCATGATGATCTGGAACACATCATACTGCACTTCCTTGGCAGTCTTGACATCGCCCTTCTGGACAAGGTCATAGATCTTCAGGATCAGCTCAGGCATGACACCATAGGTGCCGCCGATGCCGCCGTCCGCGCCCATGACCAGGCCGGAGACCAGCTGCTCATCGGGGCCGTTGAACACGACGAAGGGACGGCCATTGCGGGTGCCCTCGATCTTGAAGGTCTCGATGTCCTGCACGGGCATGGAGGAGTTCTTGACGGCGATGACGTTGGGGTTCTTCAGCATCTCCTGGAACAGAGGCATGCTCAGCTCCACACCAGCCAGCTGGGGGATGTTGTAGATAACGAAGTCAGTGTTGGGGGCTGCCTTGCTCATGGCGTTCCAGTAATCGGCAATGGCATAGACAGGCAGGTGGAAGTAGATGGGGGGAATGGAGGCGATGGCGTCCACACCGACGCTCTCGGCGTGACGGGCCAGCTCCACGGAATCGCGGGTGTTGTTGCAGGCCACATGGGCGATCACGGTCAGCTTTCCCTCGGCTGCGGCCATGACGTTCTCCAGCACGATCTTGCGCTCTGCTACACTCTGGTAGATGCACTCACCGGAGGAGCCGCCCACATAGACGCCCTTGACGCCCTTCTTCACCAGATGGCGGGTCAGCTCCTGCACACGCTCGGGGGAGATATTGCCCTCGTCGTCATAGCAGGCATAAAACGCAGGGATAATGCCCTGATACTTGGAAATGTCTTTCATACTCTTGTTTCCTCTTTTCCGAATTCCCTATATCTTTCAAACCGGGAGGGGCCGTCCCGGCGCATTGCACAAGATAGCCCCTTTCGGTCAAAAAGTCAAGCGCTTACAGCTTAAACTTAAACACTGCCTTGCGGACATGCTCCGGCCCGTCCACCTGCATTTTGATCTTGTGGGCGTCCCCCGGGAACACCACCAGAAAGCTGCCGGGCGCAAGCAGAAGCGTATGCTCCGCCCCGCCGCGATAGGCGATGAAGTCGTTCTCCGGGGTGCGCTCAAACTCTGTCAGCGTGTCGGGGTGCGAGATGCACACCTTCTCGCGGCCCTCCAGCATGATATGGATGTCGCCATAATGCTCATGGGCCTCATAGAAGGCCTCCGACTCCGGGATGGTGTCATAGTCAAAGCAGTTCAGCCAGACATTGTCGCCGTCCATATCGTAATGACCGCTCTCCAGACCATCCAGTCCGGACAGGATGCGCCGCAGGGCGGCATCCAGATTGGCATTCAGGCCTAGATACTGCCCGGCGTCCTGATTCTTTGCAAGGATCACAGCAGGTTCTCCTCCGTCTCAGGGTCAAACAGGTGCACGAGGTCGGCCGGGAAGCTGATGGCGATCTTGGTGCCGTACTGCAGACCGCCGCGCTGGCTGGCGTCCAGCTCCGTGGTGGGGATGCGCACGACCACATCCTTGCTGTGGCAGGAGACGTGCAGGTGGACCTCACTGCCCATCATCTCGCTGACGTCCACAGTGGCCTCCATGGTGTCGGTGCCGGCGGCAGACTTCATGACCATGTGCTCGGGGCGGCAGCCGAGGACGACTTTGCGGCTGTCATAGCCCTTGGCCTTCAGTGCATTCTGAATGCGCTGGGACAGCGGCATCTCTGCGCCATTGCACTTCACGGCGTAGCCGTCGCCGGTCTTGACCAGTTCGGCGTCGAAGAAGTTCATCTGAGGCATTCCGATAAAGCCAGCCACAAACACATTGGCGGGGTGGTCAAAGACCTCCTTAGGGGTGCCGATCTGCATGATCCAACCATCC
>CALEQS010000297.1 GCA_937907975.1 uncultured Clostridia bacterium
CGCAGCCAAAAGGGCCGGAAGGTGCCGAACGCAGTGAGGCGGATGAGGTGGCGACGAAGGGAAAGCCATCCTGGACCTGCCCCCTCATCAGTCACGGCTCCGCCGTGCCAGCTCCCCAGCCTTTCGGAGGAAACCTACAAACCCCAATTTGCCCCCTTCATCCTTTCCTCTCAGAATGATAGAGCAGGGGCGCTTTTGCATTGCAAAAGCGCCCCTGCTTTCTTACTTATTTTCCGATAAAATTTGGTTCCCGCTTGTTGCGGAAGGCGTCCACGGCTTCGCGGAAGTCGTGGCTGCCCATCAGGCGGATGCTGAGCCGATGCTCGATCTCCCGGGCGTCCTCAAAGCCGGTGTCCAGCGCGCCGAGACTGATGATCTCCTTGATGCCCTGCACGGCCAGCGGCGGCTTGCGGACGATGACGTCCATGATCTTGTCCACCTCGTCAAACAGTTCGGCCTTGGGAAACACCCGGTTGATAACGCCCTGCTGCATGGCTTCGTCCGCCCGGAGCCGGGTGCCCAGCAGCAGCATCTCCTTGGCACGGATCAGATTGGTGCGCCGGGGGAGACGGATGGCGCCGCCCCAGCCGGGCACCAGGCCGATGTCCACCTCGGTCATGCCGAAGCGGGCGTCCTCGGAGGCGTAGATCAGGTCGCAGGACAGTGCGATCTCGAACCCGCCACCGATGCACCAGCCGCTGACGGCGGCGATGGTGGGCTTTTTCATATTGAGGATGGTGTCCCGCAGCTTGACGCCCCGGCGGTACATGGCCTCGCCGTCCTCCGGGGTCTGGATCTCGGACAGGGAGTCCATGGAGCCGCCGGCAGAGAAGGCTTTTTCGCCCGCGCCCCGGATGATGATGCCCCGGACGGAGTCGTCCGCCTCCAGCGTGGTGATGATGTCGATGAACTGAAGCTGCATCTCGGTGGTCAGCGCATTCAGATTCTCCGGGTCAGAGATGGTCAGCGTGGCGACCTTTCGATTGGGTTCGCCCCGCAGAGCGACCAGAATGGCGGGGGTGGACATGGAAAACTCCTCCTTGCATTTGAAATCATCTAAATTATCGTTCGGCGCAGAAAGCTAAACTTGCCTCCCCCGCTGGGGGAGGTGGCACGGCGGAACGCCGTGACGGAGAGGGCGATGCACTTGCAAGTCTGCAGAAGGCCCTCTCAGTCTGCGCCTGCGGCGCAGCCAGCTCCCCCGAAGGGGGAGCCAAGACCAAAGTACGAAAGCCTGTGCACCGCCCAATAGTTCATTATTTTTATCATAGCACGAATACAGAAAAATGTCCTGAAAAATTCGTGAACATCAGCTTTTTACTTGCTGTTTTCCGGCGCGCGGTTGACCACATAGATGCCCGCGCACACCAGCACCAGCGCCGCCAGTGCTCGCAAGTCGAGCGCGCCGCTCTCCCGCAGAAAGAGGGCGGAGAACAGCACGCCGAACACCGGGGTCAGAAAGCCGAACACCGTGACCCGGGACACCGGATTGTGCTTGAGCAGAGAGGCCCAGAGCGTATAGGCCACGGCGGATACCAGCGCCAGATAGATCAGCACGGCTGTTGAGGCGGGGGAGACCGTCCCCCAGCGGCCGCCCATGGCGAGACCGAGGACGGTCAGTGCTGCGCCGCCGAGGAAGAACTGCCAGCCGCTGAACAGGATGGGGGAGCGGCCAGGGCTGAAGCGGCGCATGAGCACGGCGGAGCAGGCGGCGGCCACGGTGCTGAGCAGGATCATGCCCTCGCCCCGCAGGGAAAAGGAAAACTGCATCCCGCCGCCCAGCTGGCTGATCACCACACCGGCAAAGCCCACCACACAGCCCGTCAGCTTGCGGGCGGTCAGCGGCTCCATACGGAAGATCAGCGCGGCGATCAGAATGGAGAAAAATGTGTTGGCCCCCACCAGAATGGAGGCGGTCACACCGGAGGTATAGCGCAGGGCGAGGTAGTAGCAGAAATACTGCATCGCGGTCTGAAAAAAGCTGATGAGGGCGATGCGGGGCCAGTCCCCCGCCGCCGGGAGCGGGGCGCGGCGCTCCTTTGCACTGTAAACGGCCAGCACCATGACGCCTGCGATCATAAACCGCACCCCGGCAAAGAGCAGGAGTGAGCCGGGATTCCCGGTGTCGATATGGAACAGGGCGTAGCTCAGCTTGATAAAGGGGATGGCACTGCCCCAGAGGCCGCAGGCGATCAGCGCGCAGAGGAACAACAGCGGCGTTTTGGACAGTGGAGAGGTGCGTTCGGACATAAAATCGCTCATTTCCAGTGGATTTATGAGCTTTATTATAGCGGGCTGACAGAAAAAAGCAACCGCACCCGATTGGGTGCGGCTGCTTTCTTTTTTTCGGTGAACGGGATGATCGGTCATGCATCCGAATGGTCACACGGCGCAGGACCGCTCAGCCAATGTTCCATGAACTGCCGCCGGGCCGCTCCGGTGCTGTCAGCGTGCATGAAACTGCAGTTCCATCTGCGGGCAAAGTCCCCGGCGGTGCCGAAGGCACAGCCTGTGCTCTCCGGGGCGGAGAGGATCGCCGTCGGCGTATCCCAGCGCTTTAAAGGCAGTCCCGGGCCGACGGCAGGGGAGAGCAGGAGCGCCCGTTCCAGTACGGTGTTCTGAAAGGCCAACACTGCCCACTGGGCGCCCAACCCCTCGGCGAACAGCCGGAGCCGGTGCCCGGGCGCAATCCGCTCCCGCAGCTGCCGCAGCTCCCCGGCGCACCGCCGGGGCAGGCAGGCGCCCCACTCCCGGCGGCGGGCGCCGTGGCCGGGCAGGTCGAAGCTCACCACCTGCCACCCCAGCGGCACGGCCAGTCCGGCCAATGCGCGGATGGAGGGGCACTGCTTGTTCCCGCCCGCGTCGTGGACGGCCAGAATGCGTCTCCCGCTGTCCGGCCCCCAGAATACGGCGGGGATGCCTGCGATCAGCACATGGCGCTCCAGCATAGCGTTCGCTTCTGCCTTTGCCGCCGCGTCAGCGGCTCTCCCGGCTGCTGACGATGCGGTAATACACCCGGGAGGTGAAGGCATAGACGATGAGATACACCACCACAAAGGCCCCAAAGGTGGCCAGAGTGCAGATGAGGAACAGCGTGGTGTTGTCCAGCATCAGGGCCTTGAGCACCCGGGTGAGCAGCGGGAAGGCCATCGCCAGATGGAGGGCGGCCACGCCCAGGGGGAGCAGGAACATGGTCAGGATCTGGCTGCGCACCGAGGCGGCGATGAGCTTTTTGTCCATGCCCACCTTCTGGAGGATCTCAAACCGGGCCCGGTCGTCATAGCCCTCGATGATCTGCTTGTAATAGATGATGAGCACCGTGGCCATCAGGAACAGGATACCCAGCAGAATGCCGAGAAACAGGAAGCCGCCGTAGAGGGAGTAGATCGTCTCCAGATTACTGGACTTTGTGTTGCAGGTCAGGCCGTCGAAGGAAGCGGACTCCCCTGACAGGTCGGTGAGCCGGAGCATGATGCTGTCCGTAAAGGTCTTGTTCTGCTCCTCCGTGCCGCCGATGTCCAGACTGAGCCGCATGGTGGGCAGGGTGTCCGAGCTGTCCGAAGCGTTATCGCCGTTGTAGACCTGGTTGAGATGGATCAGCATATCGCTGTCCGGCACGATGATATAGAAGATATTGTCGGCCACAAAGGTGGACAGCGGGCCGTCCTTCGGCGCATCCGTAAAGCGGTCCTTGACAGAAAATTCCTCGCCCATAATGGCGAACCGGTCAGGCAGAGAGCCGGCCGCTTCCCCCAGCGCCACCTCGTGGCCGCTCAGCTCATAGTGCCGGCCGGACAGCGTCTCCCAGTCCGCCGCCGTCATGATGCAGAAGTAGCCGGTGGGAAGGGTGGTGTCATCCGCCACTGCGTTGGGCGTGATCAGCTCGCTGCCGTCCATCAGCCAGTTGCGGACCAGCGCGGAATAAAGGATGTAGTTTTCCGCAGAGATGCCGGTCTCCTGTTCGGTCTCGGCGATCATATCCTCCACTTCGGCGCGGCACCGTTCCGTGGGGGCGAAAAGAGTAGCAGTGATGTCATGGGGATAGCTCGTCTCAATGACGTCGTTCAGACCGGCGTACAGGCTGACGGTGCAGGCCACCGTCACCAGCACCATGGTGGAGAGAATGCAGATGTTGGCAAGGCCCACGGCATTCTGCTTCATGCGGTAGAGCATACCGGACACACTGATGAAGTGATTGGCCTTGTAATAGTAGTTTTTGCGCTTTTTCAGCAGCTTCAGCACGGCAATGCTCCCGGCCAGGAACAGGCAGTAGGTGCCGATGATGACCAGAATGACGGCAATGAAAAAGACGCCGACCGCCATTGAGATCTGGGTGGTGGTCAGGGCGATGTAATAGCCGACGCCCAGCGCGAGCACGCCGATGACCACCAGCAGCCAGCGGGTCTTGGGCTCCTTCTCGCCCACATTGCCGCCCCGAAGCAGTTCAATGGGCTTGGCAATGACGACCTGCGCCAGATTGGACAGCAGCAGGAGCACGAAAATGCCGGCGAAGAGCAGCGCGGTGAGGGCAATGGCGGCAGGCTGGAGAGAGTAGGCCATGCCGACGTCGAAGTGGATGAGGTTTAAAAGCAGCAGGAACATGAGCCGGTCCAGCAGGATGCCCGCGATCAGGCCGCCGCCGATGGAAATGAGGGCGCTGAACAGCGTCTCCCACAGCATGACCTTGGCAATGTGGCGCTTCTCCATGCCGAGAATGTTGTAAAGGCCAAGCTCCTTTTTGCGCCGCTTGATGAGAAAGCTGTTGGTATAGTAGAGAAAGATGACGCTGAAAATGGCCACCACGATCACGCCGAAAAACAGAACGCTCTGCACGGTCTGGCCGCCCGGGAGGGTCTGACTCAGGCCGGTGGAGCAGAGAATGAAGAAGCAGGCCACCGTCATGACGGCGGTCAGCAGAAAGGGCAGGTAAAAGCGGCGGTTATTCCTGATGTTGCTTGCCGCCAGCCGCAGGTAGAGGCGTTTCATTCCTGCTCACCGCCCGTCGCCAGCACGGTCAGTGTGTCGCTGATCTTCTGATAGAGTTCCTCGTCAGTGGCGCTGCCCCGGTAGAGCTGGTGGAACACCGCTCCGTCCTTGATGAACAGCACCCGGCCGGCGTGGCTGGCCGCCTTGACGGAGTGGGTGACCATGACGATGGTCTGCCCCTCCCGGTTGACGGCCTCGAAGAGCCGCAGCAGCTCGTCGGTGGACTTGCTGTCCAGCGCGCCGGTGGGCTCGTCGGCCAGAATGAGCTGGGGGTTTGTGATGAGCGCCCGGGCCGCTGCGGCACGCTGCTTCTGGCCGCCGGAGACCTCGTAGGGGTACTTCTCCAGCAGTTTTTCAATGCCCAGCTTCCGGGCCAGCGGGTTCAGGCGGCTCTCCATCTCGCTGTAGGGCTTGCCCGCCAGCACCAGCGGCAGCAGGATGTTGTCCTTCAGAGAGAAGGTGTCCAGCAGGTTGAAGTCCTGAAAGACGAACCCCAGGTTCTCCCGGCGGAACGCGGCCAGTTCCTTCTCCCTGACAGCGGCCAGATCCCGGCCGCCCAGTTTCACCTGGCCGCCGGTGGGCTGATCCAGTGCGGCCAGAATGTTCAGAAGCGTGGTCTTGCCGGAGCCGGATTCGCCCATGATGGCGACAAATTCGCCCTGCTCCACGCTGAAGCTGACGCTCTTGAGGGCCTGCACCCGGCTGCCGCCCAGGCGGGTGGTGTAGATCTTCTGCAAACTGGTAACTTCCAGCAGTGACATAGTAATGACCTCCTCGGGTTTGTCTCTTTACAGGCCCTATCATAGCAGTTTCCCCGGCCCGGTGCCTTAACTTTGGCTTACATCTGGCCGGGGAAACTAACAGTTTTGTAAGGTTGGACATCAAACCGTCAGACTTGTCATTTTCTCCACGGTGCGGTATTCTGACTGCGGCGATGTCCAACACGGCGGCGGTCTGCCCTTCTTCTTACGGGGGCAGCTTCTTTGCCCCCTGCTCGAGAGAAAGGGGGGCTGCCCGATGGTTACATATTCTGATCTCATCCAGATCGGCATTCTGATCGTTGGCATTATCAGCCTCATTATCCAGGCAAATAAAAAGAAGTAACCGCCCCTCTCCTACCAGTGGCGGTTACTTCTTAACCAAAACGTAGGGGCAAGCCGTTGCCGGACAGCGCCCTTATTCTTTTTTCAGTATATGCGCCGGCGGGCGGATTGTCAACGGGTTTTTGAAGCATCTGCTGCCCGGGCAGTGGGCTTGGCCGCGGATGCGTAAAATCAGCATGACACTGCGCAGGAGTCCTCTCAGGAGGACTCTTTTTTATTCCACCTCCAGCTCCGCTTCCTTTAAATCAAGGCACACCCGGGTGCCTTTACCGGGAGTGGACTCAATGGTGATGCGGTGGCCCAGCCTGGTCATGATGCGGCGGCAGAGGTAGAGTCCGATGCCGCTGGAGCGCTGGTCGGCGTGGCCGTTGGTGCCGGTGAAGCCCCGCTCAAAGACCCGGGGCAGATCCTCCGGGGCGATGCCGATGCCGGTGTCCGCGATGACCAGTGTGCACTCCGGCTCCAGCGTGATGGTCACACCGCCGGAGCGGGTATATTTCAGCGCGTTGGACAGCACCTGCTCAATGACGAACCGGAGCCACTTCTCATCTGTCAGCACCCGGCAGTCCAGGGCACCGTAGGTGAGCTTCAGCTTCCGGCGGATGAACTGGCCCGCGTAGCGGCGCACGGCAGGGCGCACGATGGCGTCCAGCTCACACCGGCGGAGTACAAAGTCATTGCTGTCGCCGCTCAGGCGCAGGTAGCCCAGCACCATGTCCGCGTACTGCTCCACGCGCTGCAATTCCTCCCCCAGCAGGCGGCTTTGGTCGGAGTCCTCGTCCTGTAAAATGAGCCGCATGGCGGCGATGGGGGTCTTGATCTGGTGCGCCCAGGTAGTGTAATACTCCATCATGTCCCGATAGCGGGTCTGCTGGGTGTCCTCCAGTGCCCTGCGCTCGCTGTCCAGCGTGCGCAGAAGGGCCTGATAGTCCGCATCTGCCAGCGTCTTTGGCACCGGCAGATGCTCCAGCGTCAGGGCGATCTCGCATTGCAGCTGAGCAAGCCGGCGGTGGCGGGCCAGATAGCGGAGAAAGCCCACGGCCATCCAGACCACCGCCACGGCGATGCACAGCAGGGCGGCATAGCCCACCGCGTAGACGGACAGCTGGAACAGGGAGAACACTACGGCGCAGATGCCAAGGCACAGCGCCACGGCCAGCAGGGCGGCGCACCGATCCCGGAGATAGCGGAAAAAGAGCTTCATTGCTCCGCCGCCTTCAATGCGTAGCCCATGCCCTTGCGGGTGACGATAAAGCCGCTCAGGCCGATGGACTCCAGCTTTTTGCGCAGACGGCCGATGTTGACGGTCAGGGTGTTTTCATCCACAAAGCTGTCCGTCTCCCACAGCCGTTCCATCAGCTTTTCCCGGCTAACCACCTGTCCCGCCCGCTCCATCAGGGTGAGCAGAATGCGGTATTCATTGCGGCTGAGCTCCAGCGTCATGCCGCCGTAGCTCAGACTGGCCTCGGACGGCTCCAGCGTCACGCCCCCATAGGTCAGCGCCGGGGACTGGACGGAGAAGTCATAGCACCGGCGCAGGATGGCCTGGAGCTTTGCAACGAGCACATTCAGGTCAAAGGGCTTGGCGATAAAGTCATCGCCGCCCATGTTCATGGCCATGACGATGTTCATATTGTCCGACATGGAGGAGAGAAAGACGACGGGCACCTTGGATTCTTTGCGGATCTCCTGACACCAGTGATAGCCGTTGAAGAAGGGGAGCGAGATGTCCATCAGCACCACCTGGGGCTGAATGCGGCGGAACTCCTCCAAAATATGCTGAAAATCTTCGGCGCACACCGCATCCAGTCCCCAGGAGCGGATGTGGCGCTGGATCTGGCTGGCGATGACGGCGTCATCTTCGACGATATAGACCCGGTACACGGCAGTTCCTCCCATCCTCTGATTCCTCCTTTATGATAACGCGGCTAAAGGCCCGGAGTCTTCAGCGGCCTGCCGTTCCTCCCACAGCACCTGGGTGACGGTGTCGGCAAAGAGTCGGATCAGCGGATTCTGGTTGCGGCTGTGCCAGACGATGCAGATGGGAATGACGTCGTTGAGCCGCAGAAAGGTGAGCCGGGGGTCGGAGCCGAACCACATATGCTCGTCGAACACGGTAAAGCCCTGCCCCATGAGCACCGCCTGATAGATGGTGGAGCGGTTGGGCAGGTGCCGGGGGGTCACCTTGATCTGGCGGGCGAGGAACTGGAGCTGGACGATCTCCATACTGAGGGGGGCCTCCTCGTCTGGGAGCATGAGCAGGTCGTGCCCCTTGAAGTCGCTGAAGGTCAGCGGCTCATCCTCCGGGCGGAGCAGACCCCGGCGGACGTAGGCCCGGCTCTCCAGCGCGCCCACCTCCACCACCTCCAGATAGTCAAAGTTCTGAAGGCTGGACTTGGTGCACAGGATCACGTCCAGATGGCCGGACTCCACCTGATTGCGCAGCTGCAAAAAGGTGTTGTTTTCAAAGTAGAGCTTGGCCTGAGGATAGTGCAGGCGCACCTGCTCCTGAAAGCGCAGCAGCGGGCCGGTGAGGTCCCAGTCCTGCCCGATGCCGACACGGAGGGGGAGCGTTTCGTTCTCGGCCAGCTCCCGGGCGGCCGCCTTGGCCTCCTCAAACCCCCGCAGTGAGCGGCGGAAGCTGTCCCGG
>CALEQS010000298.1 GCA_937907975.1 uncultured Clostridia bacterium
CGCTCCACAGAATGACATGGGTGGAAATCTGGCTTTATTTCGACAAACCCCAATTTACCCTCCTATGCGGAAAGAAGAATGACTGGATGCAGAACGACGAGGGCAGAAGTCAGCAAAACACCCCCGGCAGCTCACAAGCCGCCGGGGGTGCTGTTATCCTATTTCATTCAGTCCACAGGCTCATAGCACAGGGTGGTGCCCCGCATGACCATGCGGTGGCTGCCTTCGTCCACCATGAACTCCAGGTAGGGGCGCAGGAAGCGCTCCAGACTCTGGGCCTTCTTCGGGGTGGACACGCTGACGCCCATATGGGCGCACACGGCGGCGCACACCTCGTCGGCGGACATGGGATGATCCACCAGTGCCTTGACCTCGCGGAGCTGCTCCTCCATGATGTGCAGGTTCTCGTCCACCAGGTCGTCAAAGTGGTCGTAGAGCACGCCGCAGTGGGCCACGGCCAGCGCCTCGCAGTCGGCCACGGAGTCCTTCAGCCTCTCGATGGTCTCCAGACTCTGGCGGAAGTTGAAGGCATATGGCAGGCGGGAGGAGTGGAGCGTGCGCCCGCACATGAGGGCGTCACCGATGTAGCAGACGTTGTCCGGGGTGATGTAGCTGACATGGTCCATGGCGTGGCCGGGGGTGTGGAGCACCCGGAAGCGCACGCCCCGGAACAGGGTATCCGTCTCCTCGGGCCGGATGACGTGATCCACCAGACAGGGGATCTCGCTCATCTCCGGGTCGTTTGCCACCTGGCCGGCGGTGAACACAAAGAGGTGGCTCTTCACGGAGGCCAGCGTGCGGCAGATCTCCGCCTCGCCCAGCGGGAGGGCCACCGGGCAGTGATAGCGCTCGGAGAGATAGCGGGCGTTGCCGAAGTGGTCAAAGTGGGTGTGGGTGCAAAGCAGACCGATGGGCGTCAGGTCGTTCTGCTCCAGCGTGTCCACAATGTCCTGCCGCAGGGCGCTGGCCCCGGTGTCCAGCAGGATGCAGTGGGTGCTGTCCGTCCGATAGAGCGGGATGAGCTGATGGCCGTAAAGGCACCAGGTATTGCCGATGATCTGTCTCAGTTCCACGATGCGTCACCTCAGAAAATGCTTGAAATTTCCTTTTATTGTACCATGATTTTCAGAAACAGGCAAGCGGACGGGCCTCCGTTCAGATTGAGCTGTTTTCGCCACACTGCCCGATAATTCATGCAAAAGCAGTCTGTATGCTCAGTTTTCCTCCGGCACATCTATGAACACGTTGTTCCGGTATTCCTCGTCGGGGAATTGAAGTGCGTACAGGGTGTCCAGCGCGGCAGCAACGCCGGGAGCGGGACGCTCCGGAGCGGCGGGGTGCCAGAGGTGGACCAGATAGTGGACGGTGAAAATGCGGTTCGGGAAGGGGCAGGGGGTGAAGCCGGCGCGCTGGTAGAAGCCGATGCGCCGGCGGCGCATCTCGACGGTCTCTGCGTCCAGATCCGGGTCGACCGCCTCCACCTCGGCCATGATGCCCTGGGGATATTCGTTTTTCAGCAGGGCGAGGCAGGCGCTGCCGACACCATGGCCCCGCTCCTCCATGGCCAGATAGTCCAGCAGGACGTAGGGCACTGCCGGGTGGCGCAGTATAAAGGCGTAGCCCGCGGCCTTACCGTCGGCCATCAGGTACCAGCCCACCGACATTCCGGACTCCATCAGTGCGCGCAGATGGGGCTTTTTTTTGAGCTCGTCAGGGGGAAAATCCTGCTCCATTTTCGGATAGACCCGGTCAAGCTCCTCCGGCGGCATATATTGCAGATGATATTCCATAAACTATTTGCAGTCCTTTGCCAGATTTTTTGCCCCATTATAGCACAAAAACGCGGAAAAGCATACCACCGGGGCCGATGAAAGGCTTTCCTATGGGAAAAAGCGGGGAAATCTTGCAAAATTCGTTTGTGAAGGGTATAATATTTTATCTAAGTATTATGGATGCTTTATGGAATGCCATCCTGATTATTTTGAGAAAAGGGGTTTTTCCTTTGAACCGTACAACGATCGCTGATATTTACGCCAACTCCGGCGCGATGGGCGGCCGGCAGCTGACAGTGGCCGGCTGGGTGCGCTCTCTGCGCGACATGAAGACCTTTGGCTTCGTCACCCTGAACGACGGCAGCTGCTTCAACAACCTGCAGGTGGTCATGGACCGGGGCACGCTGGCCAACTACGACGAGATCGCCAAGCAGAATGTGGGCGCCGCCCTCATCATCTCCGGCGAGCTGGTGCTCACCCCCGACGCCAAGCAACCATTTGAGCTGAAGGCTGTCGAGATCGCCGTGGAGGGCACCTCTGCCCCCGACTATCCGCTGCAGAAGAAGCGCCACTCCGTGGAGTTCCTGCGCACCATCCAGCATCTGCGCCCCCGCACCAACCTGTTCTCCGCTACCTTCCGGGTGCGCAGCGTGGCGGCTTACGCCATCCACAAGTTCTTCCAGGAGCGGGGCTTTGTCTATATCCACACCCCCATCATCACCGCCTCCGACTGCGAGGGCGCCGGCGAGATGTTCCGGGTGACCACGCTGGATCTGGAGAATGTGCCCAAGAACGAGGACGGCACGGTGGACTACACCAAGGACTTCTTCGGCAAGTCCGCCAACCTGACCGTGTCCGGCCAGCTGCAGGCGGAGAACTTCGCCATGGCCTTCGGCAATGTCTACACCTTCGGCCCCACCTTCCGCGCCGAGAACTCCAACACCCAGCGCCACGCCGCCGAGTTCTGGATGATCGAGCCGGAGATCGCCTTCGCTGACCTGAAGGACGACATGGATCTGGCTGAGGACATGATCAAGTATATCATCACCTACGTCATGGAGCACTGCCCCGACGAGATGGACTTCTTCAACTCTTTTGTGGATAAGGGCCTGAAGGAGCGGCTTCAGCACGTCGCCACCTCCGACTTCGGCCGGGTGAGCTACACCGAGGCCATCGAGATCCTTGAGAAGTCCGGCCACAAGTTCGACTACCCCGTGTCCTGGGGCTGCGACCTGCAGACCGAGCACGAGCGCTTCCTCACCGAGCAGCATTTCAAAAAGCCCGTGTTCGTCACCGACTACCCCAAGGAGATCAAGGCGTTCTATATGCGCCTGAACGACGACGGCAAGACCGTCGCCGCCGCGGACTGCCTGGTCCCCGGCATCGGCGAAATCATCGGCGGCTCTCAGCGTGAAGAGCGGCTGGATCTGCTGGAGAGCCGCATTCAGGAGCTGGGCATGGATCCGGATACCTATAAGTATTACTGCGACCTGCGCCGTTATGGCGGCTGCCGCCACGCCGGCTTCGGCCTGGGCTTCGAGCGCATGGTCATGTACCTGACCGGCGTCAGCAACATCCGCGACGTTCTGCCCCATCCCAGAACGGTCGGAAACGCGGATTTCTAAAATTCAAACGAGCAAGCGCGGGCCGCATTGCGGCCCGCGCTTTTTTTGCCATGTTATTTTTGGACTACAGTTCCCCACCCTGTCATTCTGAGGCCAATGGCCGAAGAATCTTACAGCACCGACTCCTACAAGGAAATGCTTCTTGTCGAAGACCAGTGTTTTAAGATCCTTCGCTTTGCTCAGGAGGACAAGCTGAAGGTTTGCAGAGACGAATGAAGGCTTCCCCTCGGGGGGAAGCTGGCACGGCGGAGCCGTGACTGATGAGGGGGCAGGTCTAATACAGCTTTTCCTTCGTTGCCACCTCATCCGGTTCGCTTCGCTCACCACCTTCCGGCCCTTTTGGCTGCTTCGCTTGCCATCTTTTCTGTGGAGCGCCTGCGGCGTTTATCCCACTCGCCCTGAAATATGCCGCAGGCATATTT
>CALEQS010000299.1 GCA_937907975.1 uncultured Clostridia bacterium
AAAACATCGGGTTGAAATTGCTTTTTTAATTGCTATTGCCACTTCTTTGCTTTATAATATAAATGTATTATTCTGTGTGAAGCGAGGTGTAAGATCGTATACATGAAATTGCTGATTCAACATGGTAATTTGATCGACCCGGTGCTCAATGAAGAACGGGTCGTAGATATCCTGATCGAAAACGGGCAGATCGCGGCGATCGGAGCACATCTGGAGGACCTGGATGCGCAGGTGCTGGACGCCTCCGACATGGCTGTCTCTGCCGGACTCATTGATATGCATGTCCATTTCCGTGATCCCGGTTTTACGGAGAAAGAGGACATTATTACTGGCTCTCAGGCCGCCGCCCATGGCGGTTTCACCACCGTGACCTGTATGCCCAATACACGTCCCACAGTGGATTCCCCGGAGATGGTGCAGTATGTCTATGACCGTGCTAAGGAGGGGAGCGGTGTCCATGTTCTGCCCATCGCCGCAGTCTCTATGGGGGAGAAGGGCGAGACGCTGACCGATGCCAAGGCACTGAAGCAGGCGGGAGCTGTTGCCCTGTCTGATGACGGTGTGCCGGTGCAAAACGCCAATCTGATGCGGGATGCGCTGATCTGCGCCAGCCGCCAGCATCTGGCCGTGCTGACTCACTGCGAGGATGCGGACATGGTGAAGAACTATGCCGTCAATGAGGGCCGTATCTCCCGCCAGCTGGGCATTCCCGGCCGCCCTGCCATTGCGGAGGAGATCATGGTCATGCGGGATGCCATGCTGGCCGAGGAGACTCAGACGGCGGTGCATATCTGCCATATTTCCACCGGACGGGCTGTGGACATCGTGCGCAAGTACAAGAAAAAAGGCGTCAAGATCACCTGTGAGACCTGCCCCCAGTATTTCACCCTCAATCAGCGAGAGATCCTGGAGCAGGGGGCTATGGCCCGGGTCAATCCGCCTCTGCGCACCAGCCGTGACGTGACGGCGGTGTTGGCCGGTGTGAAAGACGGCACCATCGACTGCATCGTCACCGACCACGCCCCTCACACCGCTGAGGAGAAGGCCCGGGGCCTTGAAAAAGCGCCCAGCGGCATGGTGGGCCTTGAGACTTCGCTGGGTGTCACCTTGACGCAGCTTTATCACACCGGTGAAATGACCCTGCCGGAGATCATTGCCAAGATGACCGTTAATCCCGCACATATTTTGAATCTGGACTGCGGCCGCTTGAGCGTGGGCAGTGCGGCGGATCTTACGATCTTTGACCCCAACGAGGAGTGGGTCGTGGACGCGGAGAAATTTGCCTCCAAGGGCAGAAACACCCCCTTTAACGGCAGAACGCTGAAGGGCAAAGTGAAATATACCATTGTAGGCGGCAAGATCATCTATCAGGACGGAGGAAAAAACTGATGTCTTTTGACGTATTGCAGAAAAAAATCATTGAAAAGCACAATCCCACCATTGCAGGTCTGGATGCCCGGGTGGAGTATGTGCCGGAGCATATTTTGGCAAAGTACACTGCCCAGTACGGCGAGAGCCTTCAGGCTGGTGTGGAGGCCATCTATGAGTTCAACCGCGGCCTGATCGACGCTCTGTGCGACATCGTGCCCGCCGTCAAGCCCCAGTCCGCCTATTACGAGAATCTGGGCTGGCGGGGCATGGAGATGCTGGAAAAGACCATCCAGTATGCCAGAAGCAAGGGCCTCTATGTGGTGGCCGACATCAAGCGCGGCGACATCGGTGCAACTGCCACTGCGTACAGCGAGGGCTGGCTGGGTAAGACTGTCGTCGGCCAGAGCAGCTTCAGCACCTTTGACGCCGACTGCGTCACTCTGAACGGCTACATGGGCTCCGACGCCATCACTCCCTTCCTGAAGGACTGCGAAAAGTACGACAAATGTGTGTTCGCATTGGTGCGCACCTCCAATAAGTCCGCCGTTGATCTGCAGGATCAGATGTGCGGCGAAAAGCACATCTACGAGGTCATGGGCGAGCTGACCGAGCAGTGGGCCGGCGATTTCGTGGGTGAGTACGGCTACAACCGCGTGGGCGCGGTCACCGGTGCCACCTATCCGGAGCAGATCAAGACCCTGCGCGCCCAGCTGCCCCATACCTTCTTCCTTGTGCCCGGCTACGGTGCCCAGGGCGGCACCGCCGAAGATGTGCAGTACGCCTTTGACGCCAAGGGCCATGGCGCCATCGTCAACTCCTCCCGTGGCATTATGTGCGCCTGGAAAAAGACCGGCCACAACGGCGAGGATTATCAGCAGGCGGCCCGGGCCGCGGCTATTGCCATGCGCGAGGACATCTGCCACTTCATCACCATTCAGTAAAGGGGGATGGCCGCTGTGGCTATTCAGAAACTTTGTAAGATCAGTTCCATTGAAAAGCTGAACGCCGACGCCGTCTCCATCTGGCTGGAGGCCGGTGAGCTGGCCCGGGCCGCACAGGTGGGACAATTCGTCAATATCAAGTGCGGCAAGGGGCTCCTGCTCCGCCGCCCCATCTCTATCTGCCGCGCCGAGGGCACCCGACTGAACATCGTGTTCGAGGTGCGTGGCGAGGGCACCGCATGGCTTGCTCAGCGCACCGTGGGCGAGAAACTGGACGTACTCGGCCCGCTGGGTCACGGCTTTACCTATCCGGATGGAAAGGTACTGGTCGTGGGCGGCGGCATCGGCGTACCGCCCATGCTGAACACTGCCCAGAAGGCTCCAAAGAGGGCCGTTGCCTGCCTTGGCTTCCGGGGCGCGGACAAGGCCATGCTGTTGGACGAGTTCAATGCCTGCTGCGAGCAGGTCTATCTGGCCAGTGACGACGGCACGCTGGGCGTCCACGGCTTTGTTGCCGGCGTGGTGGATACGGCGCTGTCCGAGCACCCTGAGGTCAAGGCTGTGCTGGCCTGCGGCCCCAAGATTATGCTGAAAACGGTTTATGCCGCCGCACAGAAGCACAATGTACCCTGTCAGGTCAGCATGGAGGAGCGCATGGGCTGCGGCATCGGCGCCTGCCTGGTGTGCGCCTGTGCGAATAATAAGGGCGAGTACAAGCACGTCTGCAAGGACGGCCCTGTTTTTGATGCTTCGGAGGTGAAGTGGGATGACTAACAAGGTGGATATGTCCGTCACGCTGGCCGGTATGATAATGAAAAACCCGGTGGTCGTGGCCTCCGGCACCTTCGGCTTCGGCCGGGAGTACGGCCAGTTTTATCCCATTGACGAGTTGGGCGGCATCTGCGTCAAGGGCCTGACGCTGTACCGCCGGGAGGGCAACCCGCCCCCCAGAATCGCGGAGACCCCGATGGGCATCCTGAATTCCGTCGGCCTTCAGAATCCCGGCGTAGACGGCTTCATTGCCCACGAACTGCCTGAGCTCAAGAAGCACGATGTGCGCGTCATTGCCAATATCTCCGGCAACACTCCGGAGGAGTACGGCATTATGTGCGCCAAGCTGAGCGAGGCGGAAGTCGATATGATCGAGGTCAACATCTCCTGCCCCAACGTCAAGGCCGGTGGATTACAGTATGGCGTGGTGCCTGCCATGGCGGCGGAGGTCACCGCTGAGGCGAAAAAACATGCTTCCGTGCCCGTCATGGTCAAGCTGAGCCCCAATGTGACTGACATCACCGAGATCGCTCGGGCAGTTGAGGATGCGGGCGCGGACGCGGTCAGCCTCATCAATACGCTGCGTGGTATGCGCATCGATGTCAAGACCCATCGCCCCATTCTGCATATGAACACCGGCGGTCTGTCCGGCCCTGCCGTTCTGCCTGTGGCAGTGCGGATGGTCTGGGAAGTCGCCAATGCGGTCAAGATCCCCGTGCTGGGCATGGGCGGCGTCGCCAAGGGCGAGGATGCGGCTCAGCTGATGCTGGCCGGTGCCACGGCCGTGGCGGTGGGCACCGCCTGCTTTGCCGACCCCTATGCCCCCATCAAGGTGCGGGACGGTCTGGCAGAGATCGTTGCTCAGCAGGGCTCTGCGAAGGTGTCAGCGCTGACCGGCAAGGTCATCCCTTGGTAATCAAATTCAAAGAGAGAATGAAACTTTCATGACAACAGTCTACCTGATTCGCCACGCAGAAGCGGAGGGGAATCTGTTCAAGCGCATCCATGGCCAGTATGACAGTCCGGTGACGGCGCTGGGCCGCAGACAGATCGCGTGCCTGGAAAAACGCTTTGCATCCATCCCTGTAGATGCGGTCTATGCCAGCGATTTGAAGCGCACCTGCCAGACGGCGGCGGCCATCTATGTGCCCAAGCAGCTGGAGCTGCACAAAGAACCAAAGCTGCGGGAGATCTATCTCGGCGCGTGGGAGGATAAGCCCTTTGGCGAGGTCATGCGCACCGATCTTGAGAATATGCTCCGCTTCAGCACCGGCGAACCGGACTGGCGCGCGCCCGGCGGGGAGTCCTTGCGGGAGGTTGGTGACCGCGCGGAGGAGGCGATCCGCCGCATCATCCGGGACAATCCCGGCCGCACTGTGGCAGTGGTCAGCCATGGCACGGCGCTCCGTCAGGTGCTCAGCCGACTGCTCCACCGGCCTGTCGATCCGGACCAGTATCTGCCCGAGGGTTACAATACCGCTGTCTCCTGTCTGGAGGCCGAAGGGGATGATATTGCTGTCAAGTGGTATAATGACGCATCCCATCTGACACCGGATATTTTAAATGCGGCGGTCAAGCCCAATCAGGGCAGGGACAACATGGCGGATGAGGGAGCGCGGTTTCCCCATCTGCTCTGGTTCCGTCCCTGGAATCCGAAGCAGGAGGAAGATCGCTATCTCGCTTACCGGGCAGAGGGCTGGCTGAGCAGTCACGGCACCATGGAACACTTTAACGGTCCGGCCTTTCTGGCCGCCGCCCAGGCGCACAGCGCCTTTGATCCCAATGCGGTCCAGATCGTCTATTCCGATGACCAGCCCGCTGGGATCCTTGAACTGGACTATGCCAAGGGCGCGGACGAAGGCGTGGGTGCCATCGCCTTTTACTATGTGGATGAAGCGCATCGCAAGCGCGGCCTTGGCGTCCAGCTGCTGGGGCAGGCAGTGTCTGTCTACCGGGCTATGGGCCGCACGAAGCTGCGCCTGCGCTGTGCACCGGAGAACGAGACAGCTTACCGCTTCTATTGCCGGCAGGACTTCAAAAAGGTCGGTATGGCAGAGGATTCCGTCGTGCCGCTCTACCTGATGGATCGTCCGATTTTATAAGAAAAGGGGCTGTATGCAAGGCATACAGCCCCTTCCTTTATTCCTTTTCGTCGTCCTCTTCCCAAACCGGCGGCAGGGAGGTGGTGGAAAGCTCCAGATAGGAGTCCCGCTCCTCATCAGTCTCCGGCTGTACCGGGATCAACCCCGTGCACTCCATTTCGGATGCCACATTTGAAATATGCGGCATATAGTCGATGGGCAGTTTTTTGTGGGGCTGCTTTTCCGACTTTTCCTTATTCTGTTCCATGCCTACAATTCTTCGGCGCAGTGCTTGGCAAAGGCGCGCAGTTCCTTGACGGTGTGCAGCTTTTCGCACTGGTCCATGGCTCTGGCCTGGATGCGCTCGGGCAGCTGGTTAAAAAATGCTTCTGCCTGTGTGCTGGACTGAAGCAACTCGCTGAGATTCTTATAGGATTGATCCATTTTTATCACCTCCCGCTCAGTTTGGCCGCAAGTAGCAAAAAATATCCCCGGCTGGGAACTTTTCTTTCTCAGATCCGTCTAAAAGACAAATCAAAAAAAATAAGGAGGGTATCCTATGAAACAGCGATGGTTTGCGGTGGTGCTGAGTACGCTCCTGGCGGCAGGTATGCTGACGGGGTGTGGCAGCAGCAATACGAGTGCAGCAGTCGGAAAAGCGTCAAACGCCGAGATCGGAACTTATTATGATGAGGCAGCCGAGGCGAAAAATACTGCGGACAGTGCTTCTCAAGTCAGCTCCGTTCCGACAGCTCGCACCGGGAGTGCTAAGCTCATTTATACAGGTGACCTGAGCTTGCAGACGACCGATCTTGCGGCGGCGATGCAGGTTATAGAGCAGCTGGTGTCGGACTGCGGCGGCTATCTGGAGCGCAGTGAGCGCTATGCCGCTCAGGTCTATTACACCGTCCGGGTGCCGCAGACGTCTTTTGATGCATTCATGAGCGCCGCCGGGGCCCAGGCCGGGTGCCGTGTGGTCTATCAGAGCACCTCCACGGATGATGTGGGCGAAGTTTATGCCGATCTGGAGAACCGTCTGGAGACATTAAATATCAAATTGGAACGGCTTCAGAACCTGCTGACACAGGCAGAAAGTATGGAGGACATCATTACCATTGAAGATTCCATTTCGGAGGCAGAGGCTGAAATAGAACGGCTCACCGGCCAAAGGAACCACTATGACAGCCTGATCGATTTCTCCACGGTGACGGTCTCTATATCGGAAGTGTCAGCTTTGGGCGAGGGCGAGAATGCCGGCCTTGGCCAGCGGTTGAGCGCCGGTTTCCTGAGCGGGCTGAGTGCGTTTGGCGAAGGCTGTGCTGATGCGCTTGTCTGGTGTGTCAGCCATGCACTCGTACTTGCACTGCTCGCCATAGCTGCCGCGGCAGTATTTATTCTCATGCGCCGCAGGAAAAAGCATCGCACAAAGAATGAAGGCGCGGATAATACGCAAGCATAATAAAAGGCCCGTTCCACTGGAACGGGCCTTTTGTTTACCTGTGATCAATTATCTTCTGCCGCGATAGTTGCCGGTGCGCTTTCCGCTCCGGCGTCCGCCATAGCGGTTGCGGCGCATTGCACGCATTCGGAAAAGAATTACAAGGAACAAAATGAGCACAATGACAAGGGTGGCGCACAGAATAAACTGCCAGTTGTGTATCATATTGATGAGCGTCTGTTTCGCGGCCAGCAGGGAGGAACGCTCTACATTGTTTACCGCGACCAGATCCACGGTGCCATAGGGTTCGCCGTCCAGCAGAACGGTCAGCGTGCCCAATTTATCTCCAGCATGGACCGGAGCCTCTACAGAGTCCGGCAGGTCGGTGGACCACTGAAAATCGTCGCTGGTCACATCATTTGGCAGCTGGGATTCCAAGGTGCCGTCGACTACTACAGAGACGTAATCGCTGTCGGAGGACAAGGTGACGGGTACCTCGGCCACCGGGCTGGTGGCATCCAGAATGGTATGGACGGAGAAGTTTTCAAAGCCCCATTTCAGCAGAGAAGAGCTTTCGGAAAATTGCAGGCGCTGAACATTGCCCTGCGCATCCTTCGGGTTTTCACAGCCCAGCACGACGGCGATCAGCCGCTGGCCGTTCTTTTCTGCGGCAGAGAGCAGGCAGTATCCGGCGGAGTCAGTGGAGCCGGTTTTGATGCCGATGCAGTCTTCATAGTAGTAGCCCGTGTATTTTTTATTGGAGAGCAAGCCGTTCGTATTGAAGAAGTGCCGCCGGTTTTCGTTCATATTGGTGGGGCCCACATAGTATTCCGGCGTCTTGACGATGGTGCGGAAGGTCTCGTTCTGCATGGCGTATTTGCCGATGAGGTAGAGGTCATAGGCAGTGGTGTAGTGGTCGTTGTCCGGCATACCGTCAGGATTGACAAAGTGGGTGCCGGTACAGCCCAGTTCGGCGGCCTTTGCATTCATCATGGCCACAAAGTTGTCGATACTGCCCGCTACAGCGACGGCCAGAATATTGGCAGCTTCATTGGCTGAGGCGACCATCAGACAGTAGAGCAGATCCTTGACGCTCATCTGCTCACCCACCTGAATGTTCTGGTTGCTGCTGCTGGTGTCTAGCCCCTGCCATGCGGTAGGGCCTGCAGTGATCATTTCATCCAGGGAGAGCTTGCCTTCGCTGACTGCGTCCAGCGTCAGCGCGGCGGTCATTACCTTTGTGATGCTGGCGGGGTACATTTTCTCGTGGGCATTCAGATCATACATAACGTAATCCGTGTCCATATCCACCAGAATGGCGGCCTTGGCCTGCACGGTCTTGGAGTTGACGATCTCGGAATCAATGGCCCCGGCAGAGCTGACGCAGAGGGAGAAGAGGATGCTGATGGTCAGGATCAGCGATAGAAAATGCATTTTTTTCATAGGAAACTCCTGTCGCTTGTGTTATAATGGATTTGAGAATCTGCATACCCGATTATAGCAGATTTATGTTTACCATGCAACGGGAAAGAAGGGGTGTCCGCTGTGAAAATTCGATGGTATGAGGTGTTGATCCTTGTGCTTGCACTGTTATGTGCGTTGACGCTCCTCTTTACTTATTTTTCCACAGTTTGGACGACGCCTTCCGTCACAGTCGAACGAATAAGCGTACAGAATGTCGCGGACACGAGCGAGGAAGAACAGGCCGGCGGTCAGAGCACATCTGGCTGATACGCGCGAAATGGAGAATATATGAAAATTTTAGTTGTTGACGATGAAAAAGTGATCGTGAAGGGCATCTGTTTCAACCTGCGCAGTGACGGCTACGAGGTAGATGCCGGATATGACGGCGCGCAGGCAGTGGAGATGGCCCGGGCCAACCACTATGATCTGCTGATTTTGGATCTGATGATGCCGAAGATCGACGGGCTGCAGGCCTGCATGAAGATCCGCGAATTTTCCAATGTGCCGATCATTATGCTGACGGCGCGCAGTGAGGATGCGGATAAGATCATTGGTCTGGAGTCCGGCGCGGACGATTATATGACCAAGCCGTTTAATATTCTGGAGCTGAAGGCTCGAGTACGGGCACTGCTGCGCCGGGCGGGCATGACTTCGCACCAGCAGGAAAAAGAGGAGCCGTCCGAGCAGCTGACAGCGGGCCATATCACATTGGATCTGGCCCAGCGGGTCGCCATTAAAAGTGGTGCAGTGGTGGACCTGACCGTGAAAGAGTTCGACCTGCTGGAGCTGCTGATGCGCAACCCGGGGCGGGTATACAGCCGGGAAAATCTGCTGGATCTGGTTTGGGGGTATGAGTATCAGGGGGATTACCGCACGGTGGATGTGCACATCCGGCGGTTGAGAGAAAAGCTGGAGCTGGATCCGGCCAACCCCAAACTGATCCTGACCAAATGGGGCGTGGGTTACTACCTGCGTCAGGAATGAGACGATTTGACCCAAAGGAGAGAAAAACAGCGTGCAGGAGCAGCAGAAGATCACAAAAATACCGTTCTGGCGCAGCCTCCGGCTGAAATTTGCCCTTTCCTATGTGGCTCTGATCGTTGCGGTGCTGGGACTCTTGAACACCTACCCTATTTTCGTGTCACAGGATATGGTGTTTAAGGCAAAACTGACCTCCCTGCAGAATCAGGCCGCGGTGATCGCGTCTACAGTGGCGTCTATGGAGGAGCTCACCCAAGAGGGCGTGACGCAGGTCATGGAGGTGCTGGACGAGAGCAGCATGAACCGCATTTTAGTTGCCGATCAGAATGGTTTGATTCTCTATGACTCTGATTCCGGTCAGTCGGAGCGTTCAGATGAGCCCCGCTATGCGATGATGCAGGAGCTGGTTCTGGCACTGGAGGGCAGTGATGTGTTTCAGAGTACTTACAGCGCCGGGGCATTCCGCAGCAGCGGTGCCGTGCCAGTCCAGTATCGAAATGCGACCATTGGCGGTGTATACTTATATGAATACGACAGCGAGCAGGGCGCGATCATTACCGGCCTTCAGCAGAATCTGATGCGCATATCTCTGCTTCTGCTGGCGCTGGCATTGCTCATCAGTGTATTCCTCTCCCGTACCATGACCCGTCCCATCATCCGGCTGACAGCGGGTATCAGCGGCCTGCGTCAAGGTGAGTACTCTACCCGGGTGGAGGTGTCCGGCCGGGACGAGCTGGCCATGCTGGCCACGGCGTTCAATGACATGACGGAACGGCTGGAAAAAACGGATGAGATGCGCCGCCGCTTTGTCTCCGACGCCTCACACGAGTTGAAGACGCCGCTGGCGTCCATCAAGCTGCTGACCGACTCCATTGCTCAGAATGAGAATATGGATTCAGAGACGATCCGCGACTTCGTGCAGGACATAGGCACCGAGGCTGATCGGCTGGTGCGTATCACGGAAAAGCTGCTGGCCCTGACCCGTATGGACAACGCGCCGCATGGACAGGCAGAACGAAGCAGCGTCGATCTGGTCAATGTGATCTCCGATGCACTGCATATGCTGACGCCGCTGGCGGATCAGCGCAATATCAGCATCCACCTGATCCTTGCGCAGAACTGCCGGGTGATGGCCTCTGCGGATGAAATGTATCAGGTTGTATTTAATCTGGTGGAGAATGCCATCAAATATAATGTGAATGACGGAAAGATCTGGATTCGGGTGCGCCGTTCCGCCGACAGTGCATTTCTGATCGTGGAGGATACCGGCATCGGTATTCCGCAGGAAGATCGCGCCCGTATTTTTGAACGCTTTTACCGGGTGGACAAGGCCCGCTCCCGGGAAGCTGGTGGCACCGGCCTTGGTTTGTCCATCGTACATGATACTGTTGTGGCCAACGGCGGCGCCATCCGAGTGGATGCCCGGCCGGAGGGCGGCACTGTGTTCATCGTCCAGCTTCC
This sequence comes from uncultured Clostridia bacterium, assembly GCA_937907975.1. GTDB lineage: Bacteria > Bacillota > Clostridia > Oscillospirales > Oscillospiraceae > UMGS1766. The sequence continues at coordinate 10,509 of CALEQS010000299.1, forward strand.
ACTGGCACAGGAGCACAAAACGGAAGGGGAGAGCGGCACATGAGACGTATTTCGGCCTTGCTGGCGCTGCTCCTGCTTTTGGGCTCACTGGCTGCGGGCTGCGGCTCAACACAGCCTGAAACCGGAACAACAGTTCAAATCTACTACGCTGCGTCGTCGGACATTCAGTCCGGCGCAGCGATCCTTTCAGAGCACTGTCAGATGACGGAGGTCAGCATTCCGGCGCTGCTGGAGCGTTTATTTCAACAGCCGATGGATGCGGATCTGGCGCAGGCTGTTCCGAAGGGGACGACGGTCCGCAGCTGGGACCTTTCCAATGGCCTTTTACAGCTGGATCTTTCCGAAGAATTTGGCCAGCTGTCCGGGGTGGCGCTCATCCGGGCGGAGTACTGCATCGTGCTGACTGTCACCCAGCTGGATGCGGTGAAGCGTGTAGCCATCACAGTAAACGGAAAACGGCTGCCGGAAAATGGTACCCGCACGCTTGGCGCGGATGATGTGGTGTTCAAGGGTGAGACTGCCGACCCGGTCACGGTGGGTACCAAACTTTACTATCCCAAGTTGGATGGATCCGGCCTTGAGTCCCAGTTCCGGCAGATGGAGCTTGCATCGCTGGCACCTGAGGATCAGGCCAACGCAATCCTGCGGGAACTGGCCCTTGTGCCGGAGGAGCATGCAGATACGCTGGAGTGTTTCCTGAGTGGAGCCGGAACGATCGATACAGTGAGCGTGGACATCGGTGTCTGCACACTGGATTTGGATCGCAGTGCTCTGGAGGAGATCTGCACTCCAGATGCTTCGGAACAGCAGATCAGACTGCGCATCTATGCAATCGTGGACTCCTTGTGTGAGCTGGATGGCATTGACGAGGTCAGTTTCCTGCTGGATGGAGAGCCAATCGAGGGCTGGCAGTCTGTCTATTCAGTACAGTATGAATTTAAGTGAGTTTTAAGACTTGAGATAAAAATCGGGCCACAGCTCCCGGATCTTACTCTGAATGGATTTCAGATCATCAAAGGTCTCCGGACGCTTCATCTCATCCCGGAGCAGTGCGGCGGGGTGATAGATTGCCGTCATCCAGACGCCGTCTTTTTGGGCCCATGTGCCGTGTTCCCGGGTGATGCGGTAATCGGAGCGGATGATGCGGCAGGCGGCGATCCGTCCCAGACATATGATCAGTTTGGGCTGAACAATGCTGATCTGGCGCTCCAGCCAGCCGATGCAGGCGTCCTGCTCTGTATTCAGCGGGTCGCGGTTGTGGGGCGGGCGGCATTTAACGATGTTGCAGATATAATATCTGCTTCGGTCAAGTCCAATGATGTCCAGCATCTGATCCAGTAGCTGCCCGCCGCGGCCTACAAAGGGAATGCCCGTCAGATCCTCCTGTTCGCCGGGGCCTTCGCCAATCAACATGATGCCAGTGTTCGGATTACCGTCGCCAAAGACAAGGTTTGTCCGGGTATCCGCCAGTGCGCAGCGCTGGCAGTTTTCACATTCGCGGTGCAGAGCTTCCATTTGTTTGGGATGGCTCATAAGCTCACCTCAGATTCTATATTTTCAGTTTCATTTTACCACAAGGGCGGAGAAATGAAAAGATACGCAAGAAAATGAAAAAACTTTCAAAATAACTATTGACATTTTTCTGAATCCTGCTATAATAAACCATGTTGTTCGGCGGAACGCAAACAAACCCGCCGGTAACAAATGATTTAGCGGGATTGTGTAAGGGTAGCACAGCAGACTCTGACTCTGTATGTGAGGGTTCGAATCCTTCTCCCGCTGCCAAAGCCCGAGTGTCATATGATGCTCGGGTTTTTCTTTTGCATTCAACTGAAAGGAGTCTACGACTATGGGAAAAAGAGAAAAGCCATCTGAGCGCAAGCGCTTCTCGGTTTCCACACTGCTGCGGTGGATCGCCATGGCAGTTTGTGTGATCGTGATGATCTGCTGCGGAATCTATCTGGCCCGCCTTGCACTGGAGAGTCGTGCGGTCAAGCAGGAGAACCAGGGTGCAGTAGAACAGTTTGTCCAGCAGACTCCGTCCAATGACACAACAGATCCGGCAGCGGAGAGCAATTCAGATGGTGAGAGCACTGCCCCCTTCACGGTGGACTTTGCCTCCCTTCAGGCGGCTTGTCCTGATGCGGTGGGCTGGATTCAGGTATCCGGCATTGACGTCATCAATTACCCTGTGGTTCATTACACGGACGACAGCTATTATCTGAACCATTCGTGGGATGGCCAGTCCAGCCGCTATGGTGCCATTTTTATGGAGACGGCTAATTCTGGCGATTTCAGCGACTGTTACACATTGATCTATGGTCACAATATGAAGGACGGAAGTATGTTTGGCGGGTTGAAAAAATACCGGGATCAGTCTTTCTATGAGGAGCATGGCGGCACGATCACCCTTTGCCTGCCTGGTGAGACCCGGACGTATCAGATCTTTTCCGTCCACATCGCAGACGCGGATGACGAGGGCGTCTACACCGTTGGATTTGCCCATGATGAGATTTTTGGCAGCTTCCTCGACGCATTGAAACAACGCTCCATTTATGATACGGGCGTGTCTGTCTCTGCCGAGGACAATGTGATCACGCTCTCCACCTGCTCCGGTGAGGAGCGTCTGGTCGTCCACGCAAAACAGTTCAGCTCAATTCCGACGGCTTGAGTGTGAAAATGCTTAAGAAACGTGAAAAAAAGCGCGTATGAATTGAAATGATATATTTTATGTGATATAATTACTCGATTCAAAGGGAATGAGGTGGAGCAGGCTTACTATGGCAGAAACGATTTCTGTGGCATTGCCGGTCTATAACGGTGCGATGTATCTGAAACAGCAGCTGGACTCCATTCTGGACCAGTTGGAACCGGACGATGAGATCGTCGCGGCTTACCAGCCTTCTTCAGATCTTTCCCTCGAAATCCTGGAGCGGTATCAGGACAGAGATGGCCGTATCAAGATTTTTCACAACAAAGGCAGAGGAATTACCTCTAACTTCCAGCTGGCACTGGAGCACTGCAATGGCGACTATATCTTTCTCTGTGACCAAGATGATGTCTGGCTTCCGGAAAAGCGGAAGGCAGTGGTGGAGACATTCCGATCCAGCGGTGCAGATTTTGTACTGCATGACGCGGTGCACACGGATGAAAATCTGAACCGGCAGGACAAGACCTTTTTTGAGATATATCCGCTGGGGCCGGGAAAATGGAAAAACATCAAAAAGCCCCGCATGAGCGGCTGCTGTATGGCGTTTACCCGGGCGATGCGGGACAAAGTGCTGCCGCTGCCGGAGATCTATGGTTATGACCAGTGGATCTTTGTGGTGGCGGAGTTTACGGGCAGGATCGAATACCTGCCTGAGGTGCTGCTGCTCCACCGCCTGCACGGGGAGAACAGCACGACTTCGACCCGTCGGCTGGACGTTGTACTTTACTGCCGAGCCAAGCTGCTCATTCATTTGGCGATGCGTCTGCTCCGAATCAAAATTTTGAAGAAATAAGCTCTATTATATAAAATAAAGGAGGAATTTACTTGAAGGGTATTATTCTGGCCGGAGGTTCCGGCACCCGTCTGTATCCCCTGACCATGGTGACGTCCAAACAGCTTCTGCCTGTCTATGACAAGCCGATGGTGTATTATCCGCTCTCCACGCTGATGCTGGCAGGCATCAAAGATATTCTTATCATTTCCACCCCCACTGATCTGCCTAACTTTGAGCGCCTGCTGGGCGATGGCAGTCAGTATGGTGTGCATCTGAGCTACAAGGTCCAGCCCTCTCCCGATGGCCTGGCACAGGCCTTCCTGCTGGGCGAGAAGTTCATCGGCGATGACTGTTGCGCCATGGTTCTGGGCGACAACATCTTCTACGGCAACGGCTTCACGCATCTGCTGCGCAGCGCCGTGAAGGATGCGGAGGACGGTAAGGCCTCCATCTTTGGCTACTATGTCAACGATCCCGAGCGCTTTGGCATCGTTGAGTTTGACGAGAACGGCAAGGCGATCTCCGTGGAGGAGAAGCCCGCCCATCCCAAGAGCAACTACTGCATCACCGGCCTGTACTTCTATGACAAGCGTGTGGTGGAGTATGCCAAGAAGGTGAAGCCCTCTGCCCGCGGCGAACTGGAGATCACCGACCTGAACCGGATGTATCTGGATGACGGCACGCTGAATGTTCAGCTGATGGGCCGCGGCTACGCCTGGCTGGATACCGGCACGATGGACTCTTTGGTGGACGCCTCTGACTTTGTCCGTATGATCCAGAATCGGCAGGGCATCGAGATCTCCGCTCCGGAGGAGATCGCTTACATCAACGGCTGGATCAGCAAGGAGACTCTGATGGAGTCTGCCGAGCGTTATGGTAAATCTCCCTATGGTGAGCACCTCAAGAAGGTCGCCGCCGGAAAGGTACGGTATTGATTATGGGTAAAACGATCATTGTCACCGGCGGCGCCGGCTTTATCGGTGCAAACTTTGTCTATCTGGAGCTTCAGGAGCACCCGGAGGACCGCATTGTCTGCCTGGATAAGCTGACTTATGCCGGCAATCTGGAGACGCTGGCTGAGGCCATGAAGAATCCTCAGTTCCGCTTTGTAAAGGCTGACATCTGTGACCGCGAGGCCGTGGACAAGCTCTTTGAGGAGGAGAAGCCTGACATTGTGGTCAACTTCGCCGCGGAAAGCCATGTGGACCGCTCTATCGAGAACCCGGGGATCTTCCTGCAGACCAACATCATTGGTACTCAGGTGCTGATGGATGCCTGCCGCAAGCATGGCATTGAGCGTTATCACCAGGTCTCTACCGACGAGGTCTACGGCGACCTGCCGCTGGACCGCCCCGACCTGTTCTTTACGGAGCAGACCCCGCTGCACACTTCCAGCCCCTATTCTTCCTCCAAGGCAGGCGCAGACCTGCTGGTCAATGCTTATCACCGCACTTACGGTCTGCCGACCACCATTTCCCGCTGCTCCAATAACTACGGCCCCTATCAGTTCCCGGAGAAGCTGATCCCCCTGATGATCGCCAATGCGCTGGCTGACAAGCCTCTGCCCGTCTATGGTGAGGGCTTGAACGTCCGCGACTGGCTGTATGTGGAGGATCACTGCAAGGCCATCGACCTGATCATCCGCAAGGGCAAGGTCGGCGAGGTCTACAACATCGGCGGCCACAACGAGATGCGGAACATTGACATCGTCAAGATCATCTGCGAGGCGCTGGGCAAGCCCGAGAGCCTGATCACCCACGTCACTGACCGCAAGGGCCATGATATGCGTTACGCCATTGACCCCACCTTTATTCACAAAGAGCTGGGCTGGCTGCCTGAGACCATGTTCAAGGACGGCATCAAAAAGACCATTCAGTGGTATCTGGACAACAAGCCCTGGTGGGAGAACATCATCTCCGGCGAGTACCAGAACTACTTCCACAAAATGTACGGTGAGCGGCTGGCTGAGGCCGAGGAGAAGGCATAATGAAGGTCTTTGTCACTGGCGTGGCAGGTCAGCTGGGTCATGATGTGATGAATGAGCTGGCAAAGCGCGGTCATGAGGGTATCGGCACCGACCTTGCCGCCGAATACAACGGTGTGCAGGATGGAAGCGCCGTCACGAAAATGCCCTATGTCTCTCTGGACATCACTAACGCTGATGCGGTTTCCCAAATGCTGGAGGAGCTGCGCCCCGACGCGGTCATTCACTGCGCTGCGTGGACTGCGGTGGATTTGGCTGAGGATGATGATAAAGTGGAGAAGGTGCGTGCAGTCAATGCCGGCGGTACCCGCAATATTGCCAACGCTTGTAAGAAGCTGGACTGTAAGATGCTCTACCTGTCCACCGATTACGTCTTTGATGGTCAGGGCACTGAGCCCTGGCAGCCGGACTGCAAGGACTATAAGCCGCTGAATGTCTATGGTCAGACCAAGCTGGAGGGTGAGCTGGCGGTCAGCGAGACGCTGAAAAAGTATTTCATTGTCCGCATCGCCTGGGTGTTCGGCCTGAACGGCAAAAACTTCATCAAGACCATGCTCAATGTGGGCAAGACCCATGACACCGTCCGGGTAGTCAATGACCAGATCGGCACACCGACCTATACCTATGATCTGGCCCGCCTGCTGGTGGATATGATTGAGAGCGATAAGTACGGCTATTATCACGCCACCAATGAGGGCGGTTATATCTCCTGGTATGATTTTACCCGCGAGATCTTCCGTCAGGCGGGCTATTCCACCAAGGTCATTCCGGTGACTACGGAGGAATATGGCCTTTCAAAAGCAGCGCGGCCCTTTAACAGCCGCCTGGACAAGCATAAATTGGTCGAGAATGGATTCCAGCCTTTGCCCAGCTGGCAGGATGCGCTGGGCCGTTATCTTGTTGAGATCGGAGTGAATCAGTAATGGCGCAGATCAAAGTGACTAAGGCTCCTATTGAGGGTCTGTATGTGATCGAGCCCGCTGTCCACGGTGACAGCCGCGGCTATTTTATGGAGACCTATAACCAGAACGATATGCATGAGTTCGGTCTGGATATGGTCTTTGTGCAGGACAACCAGAGTATGTCCACCAAGGGTGTTCTGCGCGGCCTGCACTTCCAGAAGCAGTACCCCCAGGGCAAGCTGGTGCGTGTGATCCGCGGCAGCGTGTTCGACGTGGCGGTGGATCTGCGCAAAGGCAGCGCGACCTATGGCAAGTGGTACGGCGTGGAGCTGACCGAGGAGAACAAGAAGCAGTTTTATATTGCCGA
>CALEQS010000300.1 GCA_937907975.1 uncultured Clostridia bacterium
ACCTCATCCGTCATTTGCTTCGCAAATGCCACCTTCCCCTCAAGGGGAAGGCTTTTTTCTGCGGCTAAACCTCCCTATCTCACGCCCAGAGGTACTTCATGATGTCGGGATAGGCCTCGTCGATGATGTTGACCATGCGCTTGACCAGGCTCAGGCACACATCGCCGCAGTTCTCCTCGTCCACATAGGAGTCGATCTGGGTGATGACGTCGGCGTCATTGTCGATGTAGAACTTGACCCAGCGGTACTGGTTGTTCAGCTCGTTGCACTTGATGATGCCGGCGGCCTCCTTGTCCTTGAAGTTGGCGATGTTCCAGCACTTGAAGCTCACCAGTGGGTCGCCGTCCTTGTCGAAGAACACATAGATCGGAATGGTCTGGAGGTTATCGCCGGAGTAGACCACCTTGACCACGTTTTCCTTCACGTCGGTATACTTGATGTCATTGCGGTCCATATGACGCATGAACAGATTCTTGTAATTGGCCATGAGAAAACAGCTCCGTTTCTTTCATAATTTAAAATGATCGTACCGTATCCACCCGGGTTCGTCAATGGGAAAAGCCACCCCGGACGGTCTCTCTTTGATGCTGTTATTCTAGCACGTCGGGCGCCTGCGTTCCATTGAACCACGCTGAAAGAAAGATTAAAACAGATAAAAGAAAAAGGCGCTTCCCGCTTCCACGGGAAACGCCCTGCGCTCAATATAATTTGAATGTGATCGTGGGGTCGTCGTCGCTCTGCTCCTTGGCCAGCACGAAGTTGACCACATTGCCCAGCACCAGAATGTTGCCGCAGAGGAAGAACCACAGCATCAGGATGATGATGGAAGCCAATGAGCCGTAGACCATGGAGTAGCGGGAGGACATCCCGATGAACAGGGAGAACACGGCGGTGCCGATCACCAGGCCGATGGAAGAGAACACCGCCCCCGGCCACGCTTTGCCGTGGGGCAGGGCCTTTTTGCTCAGGCTGACCCGGTAGATGGCGGTCAGGGCGCACACGCCCAGCGCGAAGATGATGGGGAAACGGAGCCACTGCCACGCCTCCAGCAGGGCGGAGGCCACATGGATGTGGGCGGCCAGCCAGTTCAGGAACCACCGGCCGGTCACGGTGGCCAGCAGACAGACGAAGATGGTCAGCAGCAGCACCATGCTCATGACCAGGCTGACGCCGAACTGCACCACGCCGCCGAAGGTGGGGCGGCCGCAGATCTCGCCGGTGATCTGCATGATGCCCCGGAAGGCCGCGCTGCTGGCGGTGACCGCCATGATGATGCCCGCCCACATGAGGGCGGAGGACTCATTCGTGACCACATATGTCACATACTCCCGCAGCACGTCGTTGGTGATGGGCAGGCTCTCCAGCACGCGCATGACCGAGTCCACATCCAGGTGGAGCAGGCCCACAAGGCTGGTGATGATCATGACCACCGGAAACAGGGAGAGCAGCAGATAGTAGCTGATCTGCGCCGCCGACCGGGGCACATTGTGCTTCAGGTAGACCTGCACCACACGCATCACGAACCTCAGCGGCTTGGAGCGGATATTCATTTCCTTCACGCGGCGCTCTCCTTTCCTCGGTTATTTTTTTATCATATCCGACTTTCAGGTGATTTACAACTCACAAAATCGGGAAATTGGGTGAGTGGCTTTGATACACCGCTAAAACCGACCGTCTTATTGTATGGCGGCAAGCGGTCAGCGCCGCACCAAAGGCTTCCCCACACAGTGGGGAAGCACCCCTTGCGCAGGGGTGATTTAGGTGCGCCGCAGACTACCGAAGGCTTCCCCCCGAGGGGGAAGCTGTCGCCGAAGGCGACTGATGAGGGGGCAAGTCCAGGACAGTTTTCCTTTTGTCGCCACCTCATCCGGCCCTTTGGGCCACCTTCCCCTCAAGGGGAAGGCTTCGGCGGTCCCTGCAAACTTTCAACCTGTCATCCTGAGCACAGCGAAGGATCTGAAAACACCCACTTCTACAACTGCCATGCGGATAGTCGGACATCGGTGCTGTAAGATTCTTTGGCCTCCGGCCTCAGAATGACATGGGCGGGAGACTGCGCCCCGGAGCAGAATGCCCAATCAATCTATAAATGGACAGTAAAAAACCGTCTGCACAAGACAGACGGTTATTTACACGCACAATTTCCGCAGAAAATTACTCAGCGATGGCATTCAGCTTGATGGTCAGCTGGCTCTTCTTGTGGGCGGCCTTGTTGGCATGGATCAGACCCTTGGCGGCGGCCTTATCGACGGCCTTGACGGCCACCTTGTAAGCGACCTCAGCCTCAGTCTTGCTGCCCTCGGCAACGGCGGCGTCGAACTTCTTCAGATCAGTCTTCAGCGCAGACTTGGCGGCGCGGTTCTGAGCGGTCTTCGTGTTGATGACCAGAACGCGCTTCTTGGCGGACTTGATATTCGGCAAACCAAACACCTCCTCGTAAAAATACTTCCATGGGACTTGCCCATTTTTCAAAACGCTGTTCGGGAACAGCCCTTTCAAAAAGGGGCATAATATACCCGTGCAGATATGTATTCTATCACCCCATGCAAAAAAAATCAATGTTTTTTTCAAAAAAATTTGGCCCGCCGCATCATTTCTCAGAAAAGCGCAGATACTGGGAGCACAGCGTTTGCGCGCTACAAGATATAAGGGGGCGGTTTGGATGGCAGAGGTGCGGACGGATCTGGCGCTGGAGTGCGGCGGACTGGAGCAGGGCAGAGCAGTAGAGGGCACCGAGGTGCACGAGGAGGAGCTGGAGGGCTTTCCGCTGACGACGGTGCGCATCACCAGTCCGGCCGGAGCCCGGGCACTGGGCAAGCCGGAGGGCAGCTATCTGACGCTGGATCTTGGCGGCTACCGGGCCATGGGGGCGGACGCCCTGCCCCGGGCGGTGCAGGCGGTGGGGGCGTGCATCGAGCGGCTAATCCCCAAAAAGGCCGGGGCCGCGCTGGTGGCCGGGCTGGGCAACCGGGCGGTGACGCCGGACGCCATGGGCCCCCGGTGCGCCGACCATGTGCTGGTGACCCGCCACCTGACCCACGCCAATCCTCAGAATTTCGGCAGCTTCTACCCGGTGGCGGCGCTGGCCGCCGGGGTGCTGGGCACCACCGGGGTGGAGAGCGGCGAACTGGTGCAGGCGGTGTGCGAAAAGATCAGGCCGGGCTTTGTCATCGCAGTGGACGCACTGGCCGCCCGGAGCGTGCGGCGGCTGTGCACCACCATCCAGATCGCCGACACAGGTATTTCGCCCGGTTCGGGGGTGGGCAACCGCCGCTTCGCGCTGAACGCCGAGACCCTGGGCGTGCCGGTCATCGCCGTGGGCGTCCCCACCGTGGTGGACGGCGCATCGCTGGCCCGGGAGTTTGGCGGCAGGGCCGACGGGGCGCTGGCCGAAATGCTGGTCACGCCGAAGGATGTGGACACCCTCATCACCGAGCTTGCCAGGCTGCTGGGCTACGGCATCAATGCCGCGCTCCAGCATGGGCTCTCGGTGGCGGACATGGATTATTTTCTGGGGTGAGGGGATGGGCAGGCAGACTAGGGCCTTCACTTTTCCACATTTATAAAATCTCCCATGTCACTGACGCAGTGAACAGATTGTTTTTCCTTGAAGGCGCTGGTTTTTTGCATTGTGTACAGAGGCATTTTTTCAAAGTCCTTCGTGTTTACAAAACATTCATAGTTTGGTCAAAGTTTGGCAAAGAATGTATTTTATTATATAATCGTTCCTAAGAAACAGGAACAATACCTCCCTCTCTCTTTTCTCTCTCAAAAAACGAGCCCCGGTCCGTGAGGATCGGGGCTTCTTCTTTTTCTCTGCGGCACGGCAGGTCGAATCCGGTCGAAAAAGAGCCTTCACAAAATCTTTGAAAAGCCGTCATGATTTGGACATAATTTACGGGTAAGATAGCATTGTTCCCAAGAGGAACAAACCTCTATTTCTCTCTCTCAATTCTCTCAAGCGAAAGCGGGCTGTCCGGTCAGACAGCCCGCTTTCGCCGTCCATCGGCGTTTCACAAAAAAAGAGGCCCTGGCAGAGCCAGGGTCTCTTCTTTATTTGGCTTAGACTTTCAGGGACTCCAGATCGCCCTCCATAGGCTTCAGATCGGGGTCGATGATCAGAGTGGCCTCGGTGGCAGCCTGGATGGCCTTGACGGCCTCCTCAG
>CALEQS010000301.1 GCA_937907975.1 uncultured Clostridia bacterium
TAACTGCAAATGGGATAAAATGAGACGAGTGGAATGCGAAATTCCCCAGTCTCGATTTATTGTAATACTTTTCTTCCGAGAGAACAACTACTTTTTGCAATATTTTTTTCAAAAGAGGTGATTTGCCATGCCGACAGCCGGTGTGATCGCGGAATTTGACCCCTTTCATCTGGGACATGAGTACCTGCTGACGTCGATCCGACGTATACTGGGGCCGGAAACTGACGTTGTGGCGGTGATGTCCGGGTGCTTCACTCAGCGGGGCGGTGCGGCGGTGTGTACGCCCCAGGCCCGGGCGGAGATGGCGCTCCGGGGCGGAGCAGACCTGGTACTGGAACTGCCGGTGAGCTTTGCCGCCGCCTCGGCGGAGCGGTTTGCCCGGGGCGGAGTGGAGGCTCTGCTGGGGACCGGTGTTGTGGACACGCTGTGCTTTGGCAGTGAGTGCGGTCAGGCGCCGACGCTCCGGGCCATGGCCGATGCGCTGGATTCCCCCGCCTTTTCGGCGGCACTGCACAATTATGCAGATAAGGGCCTGCCCTTTGCCGCCGCCCGGGCCCGGGCGCTGGAGCAGGTGCTGGGTGCGAAATGCCCCGAGGGGGCCAACGATCTGCTGGACACGGAGTATCTGCGCTTCTGGCCGAAGGACAGAAATGCCGCCGCGATCCACCGCATAGACGGCGGCCATGGCGGTAGCCGTTCCGCCTCTCAGGTGAGAGCCCTGCTCTATGAGGGACGCTGGGAGGAGGCACTGGACCTTCTGCCTGAGACCAGCCGGGAGATCCTGCGGCGGGAGCGGGCGGAGGGACGCTGTCCCGCCAGTCTGAAGGCGGCGGAGCGGGCAGTGCTCTACCGCCTGCGCACCATGACGGCATCGGAATTTGCCGCTATTCCGGACTGCACGGAGGGATTGGAAAACCGCCTTGTCCGGGCGGCGGGGCAGGCCGAGTCACTGGAGGAGTTCTATACCCTGGCCAAGTCGAAGCGCTATGCCCATGCCCGCATCCGCCGCATCGCCCTGCGGGCATTCCTCGGCATTACAGATCTGCCTGAGCAGGTGGAATATCTGCGGCTGCTTGGAGCGAATGAGCGGGGGCTGGCCCTTCTACGGGAGATAAAGCAGAAGGGGAGCATCCCTATCCTGACCAAGAGCGCCCACGGCGCAGCGCTGGAGGGGGCGGCAAAACGGCAGTTCGAGCTGGCCTGCCGTGCGGAGAACCTCTGGGGACTGTGCCTGCCCCGGCCGCTGGACGTGGGCTGGAGCTTCCGCAGCGGCCCGGTGGTGCTGAAAGAAAAAAATCTTTAAAAAAGGCTTGACCTCAAGTACACTTTAGGTTTTATACTGCTCTTGAGCTCAGAGATCCGGCGGATGGAAAGGAGTGTGGACGTCGATGACTTATACGATCAGTCAGGCGGCGGAGCGGATGGGTGTGAGCGTGCCCACCCTGCGCTACTATGACAAAGAGGGACTTCTGCCCTTTGTGGACAGAAAGCCCAACGGCATCCGGGTGTTCAAGGACTCGGATTTTGAGTGGCTGGCAGTCATCAACTGCATGAAAAATGCCGGCGGCTCGATCAAGGAGATCAGGGAATATATTGATCTCTGCATGGCGGGCGATGACACACTGGAGGCACGGCTGAAGATCTTTCAGCACCGCAGGGAAGTGGTGGAAGCGGAGATGGAACAGCTGAAAAAGCTGATGGCAGTCATCGGCCATAAGATCTGGTACTATGAAACCACTCTCGCGGCCGGGACGGAATCGGTGCACGAGGGCCTGTGCTACAATATGGAGGAGCTGTTGAAATGAACGGATTCACTTATTACACCCCGACGAAAGTTGTCTTTGGACTGAATGCGGAGTCCAAGGTGGGCACGCTGGTCAAAGCACAGGGCTGCAAAAAGGTGCTGATCCATTACGGCGGCGGCAGTGTGAAGCGCACTGGCCTGCTGGATCGGATCAAGGCGGCGCTGGATGAGGCGGGCATCGCCCATGTGGAGCTGGGCGGTGTAGTGCCCAATCCGCACCTGTTCAAGGCCCGGGAGGGCATCGCGCTCTGCAAGGCGGAGGCTGTGGACTTTCTGCTGGCCGTGGGCGGCGGAAGCGTTATCGACTCCTGCAAGTGCATCGGCTACGGTGTAGCCAATGAGGGCGATGTGTGGGACTTCTACTCCACGGACCGGCGTCCGGCGGCCTGCCTGCCCATCGGAACGGTGCTGACCATTGCCGCTGCGGGCAGTGAGATGAGCAATTCCTCGGTTATCACCAATGAGGACGGCTGGCTGAAGCGGGACTGCTCCAGCGACCTGAGCCGTCCGGTGTTTTCTATCATGGACCCGGCGCTAACGGTCACCCTGCCCGACTATCAGACGGCCAGCGGCTGCGTGGACATTATGATGCACACCATGGAGCGCTATTTCAACTCCGAACCGGAGAATCTGGAGCTGACCGACGGCATCAGCGAGGCGCTCATGCGCACGGTGATGGAAAACGCCCGCATTCTGCGCGACCACCCGGATGATCTGAAGGCCCGGGCGGAGGTCATGTGGGCGGGCTCCCTGAGCCACAACGGCCTGACCGGCTGCGGCACCGATGGCGGCGACTGGGCCACCCACCTGCTGGAGCACGAGATGGGCGGTATGTTCGATGTGGCCCACGGCGCAGGTCTGGCGGCCATCTGGGGCAGCTGGGCGCGCTATGTCTGGCAGGCGCGGCCTGACCGCTTTGTAAAGTTTGCCCGCAATGTGATGGGTGTCACCGGCGAGGGCAGCGATGCGGAGATCGTGGAGCGTGGCATTCAGGCGGTGGAGCAGTTCTACCGGGACATTCATATGCCCACCAATATGCGGGAGCTGGGCATCGAACCCACTGACGCGCAGATCGCCGAGATGGCGGAGAAATCCGTGGCAGAAGGCACGGTCAAGGTGCTGAACTACGAGGACAAGGTGGCCATTTACAAGATGGCCCGTTGATCACAGACAGAAAAACAGGGCCTCTGCCGATGGCAGAGGCCCTGTTTTTTACTGGGTGATATGAACGTGGTTGTTGATGTGATCCATGCAGTAGCAGTAGTTGCCGACGCATTTGGAGCAGTAGCGGAACTCCAGATTGGGGTAGTCGGTATCGGTGCGGCCGCAGACGGCACACTTGTGAAGATAGCCGGTTTGCTGCTTTTTGGCCTCGGCAGCCCGCTTGAAGTTCATAGCTCCCCGGCTGGTGCTGCGCTTCTGGCGGCGGACATAGTACATGAGATCGCTCCAGAAGAAGATCAGGTAGTTCAGGATGCTGACCACGATCAGCATGGCATAGGGCCAGGCGCCCTGGGCGAGATAGCTGATGAAGTTGAAGGTCAGCAGAGCTGCGTCCAGCCAGGCCAGCCACTTGGCCTTGACGGGGATGATGAAGAACAGCAGAAATTGCAGGTTGGGGTAGAGGGTGGCAAAGGCGAGGAACAGGGAGAGATCGAGGTAGGTGGCGCTGGCGGAACCGGTGCACAGGCCGCAGATCACGGTGAGCAGAACGCCCAGTGCGTAGTAGACGGTGAACTTGCCGCTGCCCCACTCGCGCTCCAGGTTGCTGCCGATGAACCAGTAGAAGTACATCGAGAGGGCAAACCAGAAGATGCTGGTGTTTCCGGGCACGAAGATAAAGGTGATGAGCCGCCAGATCTGTCCCTTGAAGATCAGCGAGCGGCTGAACATCAGCAGGGGAGAGAGGGTGCCTTGGCTCACCAGATCCAGAACATAGACGATGCAGTTGCAGATGACGACTGCCAGCATCAGGTTCTGAATGCCGAAGCGCGGGTGCTTATAGCAGAAGCGGTCAATGGCGTCGGATAAGGATTTCAAATTGAGTTACCTCCTGATCGACAGCAGATGGAGTCTTTCTGCTGTCTTGCATTCAATCAAGTTATATTCTAACGGAAAGCGGCACAAAAATCCAGAACAGATTGTGAACAATTTGCCGGCCGGATTGTCAACCCGGAGAAGCTATGCTACAATCAACGGGTAATGAAACGGAGGGAACGGGATGAAACAGTCGAGAAGGGTCGCATTCTGCGGCATGACCACCGCGCTGGCCGTCGTGGTGCAGGTGCTGGGCGGCTGGCTGGGACTGGGCACTTATATCTGCCCCATGCTGGCGGGGCTGCTGCTCCTGCCCATCGGACGGGAGTGGGGCGGACGCTGGCAGCTGGCCGTGTGGCTGGCAGTGGGACTGCTGGATCTGGTGCTGGTGAGCGATCTGGAGGAGAGCCTGATGTTCCTGTGCTTCTTCGGCTGGTATCCCGTGATCTATTCCAGACTGAATAAGCTGCCCAAAGTGTGGCGCTGGCCGGTCAAGCTGGCGATCTTCAATGCGGTCGTCATTCCGCTGGAGGCTCTGCTCATGCTGGTGATCGCTCCGGAGAGTATGAAGCCTGCACTGGTGATCACCCTGCTGGTGCTGGGCAATCTGGTCTTTGTCTGTTACGATCAGCTCCTGCCCCGGATGGAGGAGCTTTACGAAAAGCGTCTGCGTCCGATCCTGAAGAAATAAAAAATGCCCGAGATATTTATAATATCTCGGGCATTTTAGTCTGCTTAGTCTGCCCCCAATTTATTAACAGGAGCCTCGCAGAGTTCCGTTATCCGCAGATGACGGAATCAAGTAAAATCAAGTTTTTTCCGGGGGCGCACCCCAGGGTGGCCTCTCTTGCCCCTGGAAAAAACACTTCTCAGTCCACAAGTGTGCGAGTTACTGGGCACCCAAATGCACGCCGTGCATTTGGGAAAGGCGGCACAGCGGAATGAACGAGTTCTGCGGGCAGAACGAGCGATATGGAGCTTGTGCCAACGCAGTGCGCGCAGTGGGCTGCATCCCTTCTCGGAAATGCTTGCATTTCTGAGAGAGTAGGCTCAGCTGTTTCCGCCGGAGGGGAAGTAGGGGCGCAGGCACTCGGCCACATTGCTGATGGGCATGGTCTGGAGCCAGACATGGCCCGGGCCGGTGATGACCGTGTTGAACAGGCCCTCGCCGCCGAACAGGATATTCTTCATGCCGGGGACGGTCTGAATGTCCATCTGGCAGCTGGCGGTCATTGCGGCCAGATGGCCGGTGTCCACCACGATGCTCTGGCCGATCTGGAGCTCATAGTCCACCACATGACCGTCAAACTCGGCAAAGACAATGCCGTTTCCGCTGATGCGCTGGAGAACAAAGCCCTCGCCGCCGAACAGGCCGCTGCCCAGCTTTTTCTGGAAGTGGACGGACATCTGCACACCGGCTTCGCTGGCCAGAAATGTGCTCTTCTGGAAAATCAGCTCCTGACCGGGGGCAACCTGAAATGCCTTTACAGAGCCGGGAAAACTGGACGCGAAAGCGATCATGCCCGGGCCGCCCTGGGCGGTGTAGATGTTCTGGAACATCTTTTCGCCGGAGAACATACGCCCCAGCGCCCGGCCGAGACCGCCGTTGGAGGTGGTCTCCATCTTCATGTTGGGGGACATCCAAGCCATGCCGCCGCCTTCAGTGATCATTTTCTCGCCGGCAGAGAGCTGGCAGATGACGACGGGAAGGGTCTCGCCCTGGATCTGATACTGCATATAGGGTTCCTCCTTTTTCTCTCAAATGGATAGGTGGGTCACTTTGCGTATTCAAACTGTAGCTCGTACATACTCACGGTGTCGCCGTCCTGGATGCCCATGGCCTCCAGACGGTCGAACAGACCGGAATTGCGCAGCTGCTGATCGAACCAGTTCCGGGATTCGGGGTCTTTGAAGTTGGTGCTCATGAGCACGCGCTCCAGCCAGTCGCCCTCCACATACCAGATGCCGTCCTCGCGCTCGATGGTGACATCGCCGGAGGTGTCGATCTTGGGCGGACGGGGTGTGTATTCCGGCTCGTAGACCTTCACAGGCGGCAGGGTGGCCAGTTCTGCGGCAATGGCGTTTACCAGTTCCCGCACGCCCTTGTGGGCGGCGGCGGAGATCTCAAAGCAGGGGTAGCCAAGGCTCTCAACATGGGCCTTGAAGTCGGCCAGAAGCTGGGGATCGGTCAGAATATCCACCTTGTTGGCGGCCACGATCATCTTGCGGCCTGCCAGTTCGGGGGAGTAGCTCTTCAGCTCCTCGTTGATGGTGTCAAAGTCCTGAATGGGGTCGCGGCCCTCACTGCCGGACACATCCACCAGATGCACCAGCAGACGGCAGCGGTCAATGTGGCGCAGGAAGTCGTGGCCCAGACCGGCGCCCTCACTGGCGCCCTCGATGATGCCGGGAATATCCGCCATGACGAAGCTGACGCCCTCGTCCACATAGACCACACCCAGGTTGGGGAACAGTGTGGTGAAGTGGTAGTTGGCGATCTTGGGCTGGGCCTTGGACACCACGCTGAGCAGGGTGGACTTGCCCACATTGGGGAAGCCCACCAGACCCACATCGGCCAACAGCTTCAGCTCCAGCGTCACTTCCCGGCTCTCGCCGGTCATGCCCGCCTTGGCAAAGCGGGGCACCTGACGGGTGGGGGTGGCAAAATGCTGGTTGCCCCAGCCGCCCCGGCCGCCCCGGGCCAGTACAAAGGGCTCTGCGTCGGACATGTCGTGAATGATCTCGTTGGTCTCGGTGTCGCGCACCACAGTGCCCCGAGGGACGCGGATGACCAGGTCGCTGCCGTCCTTGCCGCTCTTGCGGGAGCCGGAGCCGTCCACGCCGTTGGGGGCGGTGTATTTGCGCTTATAGCGGAAGTCCATCAGGGTGGACATATTGTCGTCGACGACCAGAACGACGTTGCCGCCGCGGCCGCCGTCGCCGCCGTCCGGGCCGCCAGCGGCCACATATTTTTCCCGGTGGAAGGCAACTGCACCGTTGCCGCCGTTGCCCGCCTTTACGGTGATGCGGGCGGTATCCACGAAGGAAGCTGCCATCGTGATCTCCTCCTTACTTGCAGTGTGAAAAATACTTCCGGTGAAAAAAGCGCCCCGAACAGCCAGTGTTCGGGGCGCTTGCAGTAAACTGAATTACTGAGCGATCTCCACGATGGAGACCTGCTTGCGGTCCTTGCCCAGCCGCTCAAACTTGACGCGGCCGTCCTTCAGTGCAAAGAGGGTATCGTCTTTGCCGATGCCCACGTTGGTGCCGGGATGGATCTTGGTGCCGCGCTGGCGGACCAGGATGTTGCCGGCGAGGACGAACTGACCGTCACCGCGCTTCACGCCCAGACGCTGGGAGTTGGAGTCACGGCCGTTCTTGGTGGAGCCGAGGCCCTTCTTATGAGCGAAGAACTGAATCGAAATCTTCATAGGTCTTTACACCTCCAAAACAGTAATGTTGTCGGGGTACTCCTCCTGAAGGGAGGCGAGATACACCATGAGAGACACCAGAAGCGTCTGGCAGGTGCTGTCGATCTCCTCAGAGAGCCCACCGGGAAGATGGAAGGAAATGCTGGCGTTGTCGGCGTCGATCTTGACACTGGCGGCCAACCCCATGACGGTGTTGACGGCGCATTCCACCAGTCCGATCGTGCTGGAGACGGCGGCACAGACAATGTCGCTGCCCTCGTCGGCATAATCGCTGTGGCCGGAACTGGTGAACCCGGTGATCCGGCTGCCTTCCATGGTAAATGCGATGGTGGTCATGCCTTAGCCAACAACGATCTTGTTGATGGTGACCTTAGTGTAGGGCTGACGATGGCCCTGCTTGCGCTTGTAGCCAGACTTCGGCTTATACTTGAAGACGACGATCTTCTTGCCCTTGCCGTTCTTCTCAACGGTGGCCTCCACCTTGGCGCCCTCCACGATGGGAGTGCCGAAAGTAGCCTTGTCATCGTCAATGACGGCCAGAACCTGATCGAAGGTCACGGCGTCGCCTGCTTCGACGGCCAGCTTCTCGATGAACAGGGTATCACCCTCAGCCACCTTATACTGCTTGCCACCGGTCACAATGATTGCGGTCATGCTTTGTTGCACCTCTTTCCTTTAATACGGGCTCGCTGTTGCAGGCGGATGGACATACTCCACCCTTGACACCTGATCAAAGCGGCTTACTTATACTAACAAGAATTCCCCGATTTGTCAAGGAAAATCAAAAATTTATTTCACCCGGCGGCCGTCGATGAACACGGCCTCCACACTGGCGTTCAGCTCCAGGGGAGAGCCGCGGAACACGGCGATGTCGGCGTCCTTTCCGACCTCCAGTGTACCCACCCGGTCGGCGATACCGGCGATGCGGGCGGCGTCCCGGGTGACGGCGGCCATGGCCTCCTCGGGATCAACGCCGTTTTTGGCGCACAGGGCGGCGGCCATGGGCAGGTACTGCTCCGGGTTTTCCGGGTGGTCGGTGCAGATGGCGGTCAGCACTCCGGCGCGCTTCAGAATGGCGGTGTTGTCCAGCCGCTGGTTGCTCAGCTCCGGCTTGCTCCGGTCACCGAAGATGGGGCCGGTGACGACCTGCACTCCGTCCTCCGCCAGCAGATCGGCGATGAGGTGGGCTTCCGTGCCGTGGATGATGACATAGCGCAGGTCAAATTCCTTGGCGATGCGTACAGCGGTGGCGATGTCGTCGGCGCGGTGGGCGTGGAAGTGGGCGGGCAGCTC
>CALEQS010000302.1 GCA_937907975.1 uncultured Clostridia bacterium
ACCTGAAGGTCAAGAGCTGCGACATCGAGGCATGGAGCCCCCGCCAGCAGAAGTACTTCGAAGTCTGCTCCTGCTCCAACCTAGGCGACGCCCAGGCCCGCCGTCTCGGCATCCGCTTCAAGGAGAGCTATGAGGTCACCGACAAGAAGGGCAAGACCGTCACCAGGACCCGCACCGTGCTGGCCCACACGCTGAACAACACCTGCGTGGCACCTCCCCGTATGCTGATCGCCTTCCTGGAGAACAACCTGCAGGCCGACGGCAGCGTCGTCATCCCCGAGGTCCTGCGTCCCTACATGGGCGGCAAGGACCATCTGGAAAAGGTCAGCACCTATATCCCGCCCCAGAACTGAGGGGAAAGGCCAATCTGAGTGCGGCGCAGACGACTTGCCGGTTTAGACTTGGCTCTCCCTTTGGGAGAGCTGGCAGGCCGTAAGGCCTGACTGAGAGGGCTTTTCGCAGACTTGTCGGTGCATCGCCCTCTCAGTCACCTGCGGTGACAGCTCCGCCCCCCTTTTGTCAGCTTCGCTGACATTTCCCCCGCAGGGGAATCTGCCCCCAGAGGGGGGAGCCAAGATTTAGTGCGGTACAGGCCAAAAGTCTTAAGCCTTTGAAGCTGATTGACCGCTTGCAGATCTATCATAAGGCCGAAGCCCCGTCCTGCATAAAAAGCACAAAATCTATCCCCGCCAAAATCACATAGAAACGAGGTAATCTCCATGAAAAAGCCCGGCTGGATCGACGATTTTAAGAAATTCATCATGCGCGGCAATGTGCTTGACATGGCCGTCGGCGTGGTCATCGGCGGCGCGTTTACCGCCATTGTGACCGGCGTGGTGAACAGCATCATCAACCCCATCATCACCCTCATCAGCGGCCACACGGACTTCTCCAGTGTGTCTATCGGCATCTTCCCCATCGGCGAGCTGATCAGCGCCATCATCAACTTCCTGCTCATCGCCTTCGTGGTGTTCTGGATGGTGCGCCTCATCAACAAGGCTTCCGACAAACTCCATAAAAAGGAAGAAGCAGAGCCCGAGGTCCCCGCCGGGCCCTCCAATGAGGAGAAGCTGCTCATGGAGATCCGCGACCTGTTGAAAGAGCAGAACAAGTGATCAAAAAAGAGAGTGGGTCTAATATGCCAGGCGTTATCATTGCCGCCATCGCGGCATTGGGCGTCAGCAGCCTTTTCTCCCGCAGACAAAAGAAAAAGGCGTCCAAGTCCCCGCTCGCCCCGGAGGACGAGAGAAAAATGACCGCCCAGCCAGAATCGGACAAACGCATTCTGCCCGGCCTGGAGCCGAATGAAGTGGAGCAGATGCTCCGCAAAATGCACCCGGAACATGAAAAAACGGACGAGGCCCCGGCGCAAACCGCGGCGGACGAGGCTCTCGCCCAGCGGGTGGTGGACTACTACACCGGAATGTGGAACGGTATGGACGGCACGCTGTTCACCGACCCGGCCATGACCATTGACCGCTTCGGCTTCCGGTTGACGGCTGACCATCTGACCGACACCGTCTGGCTGGAGGGCAGCACCCAGCCACTGATCAGCGACACCGCCTACTCCGCTCTGCCCGGCCAGTCCCAGGTGGTGCGGCTGGAGGACGGCCAATACGCGCCGCTCTATAAGCGCGTAAAGGACGCCCTGCTCCAGCTGGGCACCGTCCGGTGCAGAAATATGCTCTTCTATCCCATCCATACGGCCCCGGAACACGATCCAAAGGCCGATCTGGAGGCCCAGGTGCAGGAATTGCTGAAGGCAAAAAAGGAAAAGGCGGTGGGGTAAGCCTCCGTCCCGGGACATTTTGCCTGAGTTCCGGGCGTGCCCGTTGGCAAATTGGGGTTTGGCGAAGAGCAGGGACTTCCGAAAGGCTTCCCCTCGGGGAGTGAGCCCGAAACAGGAATGCGCCAGCGGCACATTCCCGGGCGAGTACAGTAATCGCCAAAGGCGCTCAACAGAAAAGGCTGGCAGGCCATAAGGCCTGACTGAGAGGGTTTTTCGCAGACTTGCCAGTGCATCGCCCTCTCCG